>NZ_RAWT01000022.1:0-37538 GCF_003612005.1 Pyramidobacter sp. CG50-2 | reverse complement strand
GAGGAGTCCTTTTTCTCCATAGCTAAAGCCTTTTGGAACCACCGGCACTGCCGGTGGTTTTCGTTTTACAATAAAAAAGCGCAGACCCTTGATCCCAAAGGTCTGCGTTTTTTGTTTTTCGCGGTAAAAAAAGGAGCCGACTCCCGGCTCCATTTTTACAGTAATTACAAGCCTTGGAACGTCATGAAGTACCATCTGGCGCACCATTTATTTCAATTTGATCTACTTGTATCGTGCCCGTCAATCGTAACCTCTCCACGCCATGCGCAACGGAAGACGGGGGCAAAGGGGCGGCTTTGTTGTTATGCAGCCTCAAGTTTTTTCATATACTGTTCAAGACGTTCCGGAACCACTTCAAGCGATGAAAGCGTTTTATCGGCTGCGTCGTCAACACGACAACGTGTTTTCATCCCCAGGTCAGCGCCGTAGATTACACAGCTTAATGTGCTTGGCGCGAGCTTTTCATAATGATAGATGCTGATTGCCGCACGATTTGCCCGATCTTCTGAATTGATGCCGTATATATACAGTCCACGCCTGTTCGTAAGCGTCACAAGGCTGTCAACGAGATATACTCCCCTTGGATCATTTTCCCGATCAAAATAATCAAACACTGTTTCACGTTTCCCCGTAGCGAGACTCACAGCGTCGCGGAATTTTTGAACGAATTCACGCGCTTTTCGTTCCTTTTTCCACATTGACAGATCGCCGATCTTTAGAAGCCCCTGTGCATATGTAAAAACCGCAGGAGCAAGCTCATCTTCAGGGATCGACGGCATTACCAGACGTCCGCGCCGGTCTTCGATCGAATGTGAGCGCAGCACCTTATCGGCAAATTCGCGCCGTCCCTTTGATTCAACGTCAATGTCGTAATAGCTGAGAAACATCAGTGTGTGCCCTTCGTCCGTCAATTCCCAGGAGCCATCCGAATCATTTTTTAAAATGATCTTCAGCGCGTCTCCGTCGGGGAACGTGAACGGCAGCAAGACCTGATAATCACTCAATCCTCGTTTTTCAAGAGTGACGGCCGTTTTCAACCTGTCGCGCAGATCTTCCTCGAGATGAACAGACAGCATTTACAATTCTCCTTTCTCAGGAAACAGCGATACCTGACCTTCATCGCCCTCCCTGCAGATATTTGCCAACTTCATCAAATATTCGACAGCGCCATCAAAAGAATTATACGCCTCGGTTTCTACGGCGTATCCTTCCGAGGGGAATCTATTTCGCTCCAAATATCGCTGCGTCAGAACGTGAACGTGCGTTGAAGTTATAAGATTCTTTTCAATTTTGTTGCGATGTTCATGCGCGCCATTGCACCGAAGCAGGTTTTCTTTAAAACCAGTCTTGCGGTTGCTCACCGTCAAAATGGCCGAATAATCAGATACATTATCGGAGGCAAGACGCCCGCACATCGTGAAATGATAATCGCTCTCTGCTTGTAATTCTACATTAAAACGGACAAAAGCGAAATCTTCATTTGGAATAAGATTCAATTTCCACGCATCCTTGGCTTTGAGTATCTTGGGAATATTCAGCAAAGTTTTAATTTCCTCGTCAGTCATACATATTTGCCTCCTTGCAATATTCCTATATCTCCTTGCCCTCAACTCACGACCTTCGAGCGGGGAAAGCTCTCGACGACAGAGCCGACGATGAAAAAACGTTTGTCCTCGACCATCTGAGGCGATACAAATTGCCGTCCTTTGTCGTGTTCCAGCTGATAGCCGCCGCCTTCGACCGACGTGACGCCGTGGAAGTTCCTCGGCGGGGACGGCGAAGGGCGCTGCGCGCTGTACGAGATCGACGGCGTCAAAGTGCTGAACGGGTCCGGCCCCGGCTCGATCTCCACTGGCGATCTGCTGCGGGGCGTGCGGACCGCCGCGGCAGACCAGACGGATGCGCCGTTTTGATCCCCCAGCTGCGGGATTACCAGCAGCGCGCCATCGTCATGCTCTACAGCTGGCTGGCGCGCAACGCGGGCAATCCCTGTATCGTCGCCCCCACGGGCAGCGGCAAGTCGTGGATCATCGCGGCGCTGTGCGAGGACATCCTGCGGCAATGGCCGGACAGCCGCATCCTGATCCTCTCGCACGTCAAGGAGCTGCTTTCCCAGGACGCCGACAAGATCGTGCAGGCGTGGCCGGACGCGCCCGTCGGGCTGTACTCGGCGGGGCTGAACCATAGAGACGTGGACCGCATCACGGTGGCCGGCATTCAGTCGGTCTGGCGGCGTCCCAAAGAGCTGGGAAAAGTCGACCTTGCCATCGTCGACGAGGCGCATTTGATCAACCACAGCGACAGCGGCATGTACCGCTCGCTGCTGAAAGACCTGAAAGAACGGAATCCGCTGCTGCGGATCGTCGGGCTGACGGCGACGCCCTACCGCCTCGGGCACGGGCTGATCACCGAGGGCGAGAACCGCATTTTCGACGGGCTGATCGAACCGGTGACGATCGCCGAGCTGGTGGCGGGGGGGAGCCTGGCGCCGCTGCGGTCGAAACTGCCGGCGAAGACGCTGGACGTCGAAGGCGTCCACAAGCGCGGCGGCGAATATGTCGAAAGCGAGCTGCAGCTGGCGGTCGACACCGACGCCAACAACGCAGAGATCGTCAGAGAGACGATTTCGCGCGCCGGAGACCGTAAAGCCTGGCTGTTTTTCTGCACAGGCGTGGAGCACGCCTTCCACATGCGCGACGAACTGCGGCAGGCTGGCATTCCTACGGCCACGGTGGTAGGAGACACGCCCGCCGCCGAGCGCGCGGAGATCCTTGAAAATTTCAAATCGGGACAGCTGAAAGCCCTGACCAATGTTGATGTATTGACAACGGGCTTCGACTATCCGGGCATCGATCTGCTGGCCATGTGCCGTCCGACGCTCTCGCCGGGGCTGTACGTGCAGATGGCCGGAAGGGGCATGCGCGTCGCCGAGGGCAAGGCGGACTGCCTGGTGCTGGATTTCGCCGGCAACGTAGCGGCGCACGGCCCCATCACGAGCGTGGCGATTCCCAAGAGGAAGCGCGCGGCGGAGAAAAAACCTGTGCGCAAGTGCCCGGAGTGCGACGAAATCGTGGCAGCGAACGCCAAAATCTGCCCAGCCTGCGGGTACGAATTCCCCGCGCCGGAACGGAAACCGCAAATCATGGCGCTGCACGGGCGCGACGACATCATGGGAATCGAGCCGTCGGAAATGGAGCTGCGCGGCTGGTTCTGGAGCGTGCAGCACAGCTCCAGGAACGGCCTGCCGATGCTGCGGGTGGACTACGACTCGCGGGATTTCGTCAGGTCGATCAGCGTCAGCGAGTATCTGTGCCTGATGCACGGAGGCTTCGCCGAGCAGAAGGGATTCAAGACGCTGCGCTATCTGATGCGGTGTTCCGGCATCGCCGCCAGGTATCCCGACGCCATGACGCTGGGCGTTATCAAAAATGAAGACGAGCTGCGCGAACTGGCGCAGCTTATGAACGAGGAATCGCGGTCTCCGGCGAAGGTGTACTGCGTCAGGGAAGGCAAGTACTACCGGGTCGTAAGCCGCGAATGGAAGGTGGTGGAAGCAAATGGCGACGCTGCCGCGGAACTGGGACCAGATGGCGCCGGAGAAGCGCCTGCCGCCGGAAGCGCAGGCTAAGGAGGCGATGCTGGCCGCCGGCATCGGCGTCGAAGAGGCGCCGGACGTCGTACTGGATGGCAAGCCGCACCGTTTTCGCGTAGCCGGCGACAAGGGACGCGAAAAATCGGGCTGGTACGTGCTCTTCGGCGACAACCTGCCGGCGGGGCGTTTCGGCAACTGGCGCGGCGACCTGTCGGTGGCGTGGCACGCGACGCCCGACCACGCGCTGACGCAGGCCGAACGCGAGCTGATCGAGCTGAGCTACGAGCGGGCGCGCCTGATGCACGAGGCCGAGGCGAAAAAGAGGCACGAGCAGGCCGCGCAGGTCTGTGCGGAAATCTGGGAGAAAGCCGCCGAGGCCGACGGTGAGAACGGATATCTGGTCCGCAAGCGGGTCAGGAGCCACGGGCTGCGCCAGACGGGCGACGGGCGGCTGATCATGCCGATCTACGTCGGCGAGCGGCTGACGTCGCTGCAATACATAAGCGCCGACGGTAGGAAAGAGTTCCATGCCGGCGGCGAGGTGTCCTGCGGATATTTTTTCATTCCGCCGACGGGCGCGGCGGCGAAGGTTATCTATGTCGTCGAGGGCTACGCCACGGGAGCCAGCGTCCACGAAGCTACGGGCGCGGGCGTGGTGGTGGCGCTCAACGCGGGGAACCTGTCCAAAGTCGGGCAGTTTTTGCGCGGTAAAATGCCGCAGGCACGAATCGTTTTCGTGGCCGACAACGACAAAAGCGGCGTCGGCCAGCAAAAAGCGCAGGCGGCGGCGGGGCTGATCGGCGCGCAGGTGATCGTGCCGCCGGAGATCGGCGACGCGAACGACTACGCCGTCGCGGGGCGCGACCTGAAAGCACTGCTGGAAGTGGAGCCGGATCCCTGGCTGGTGCCGCTGAGCGAGTTTTGCCAAAAGCCGCAGCCGATCAAATGGCTGATCAAGGGGTGGGTCCAGGAGGAGGCTCTGATGATGGTTTTCGGCGCCTCGGGGACGGGAAAGACGTTCGTGGTGCTGGACCAGGCGCTCTCGATCGCTTGCCCGCAGATCAACGACTGGCAGGGCTGTCGCGTCAAACACGGCCCGGTGGTCTATCTGGCGGGGGAGGGACATATCGGTTTGAAGGCCCGCATTGCCGGCTGGATGGGCCACAAGGGGGCAAACTCGGCCGAGATGTTGATCAGTACCTCCGCGGAGGATTTGAACACGCCTGAGGGCGTTGGCAGGGTCATCGCGGAGATCGGACGCTATGAGACAAAGCCGGTTTTGATCGTCGTGGACACTCTCAACCGGTTTCTGTTCGGCGACGAGAATACGGCCAAGGATACGAAGACATTCCTCGACGCCTGCACGCGGCTGATGAACGAATTCCGCTGCTCGGTGCTGATCGTCCACCATACGGGCGTGGCGCAGGAGGCGCAAAACCGAGCCCGCGGGTCGTCGGCCTGGAAAGGCGCGATGGATCTGGAAACATGGGTCAACAAGGAGCCCGGCAGCGTGAAGGTGTTGGTCAGGCAGACCAAAAACAAGGACGCGGAGCTGCAAAGCGATCTTTGGCTGGAACAGGTGCAGATCGCGGTGCCCGGATGGACGGACGAGGACGGCTCGCCGGTGACGACGGTCGTCATGGAGCGCTCCGACGGCGGCGACGAGCCGAAGGAAAAGAAGCTCACGAAGAGCCAGCAGTTCGGGCTGCAGACGTTCCGCGAAGCGGCGGAACGGTTCGGGAAGCTGGACGCGGAGGGAAATTTCGCGGGGTTGGAACTGGAGAAATGGAGGGAATATTTTTATCAGTGCAGCCCAAGCGAAAATGACAGCACGAAAAGAAATGCATTTAGCCGTGCAAGAACAGACCTTTGTGAAATAGGACGCTTACGCGTCGAAAATGGATTTTACTTCTTAAAGGGCTTTGCCGCTGAGTTAGAGCAAAAACAGATCGCGAAAAGTTTATATAAACAGCGTCGCAAAATATAATGCGACGCTAAAAAGAGTGAACTCGGCAAAAAAAATAAACTCGGCGTTTTTGTCGCAAAATCGAAAATAGTAAAATGCGACGCTAAAATATAGCATTTGCAAGACTTTGTGTAATGCGTCGCAAACGTCGCAAAAGCGTCGCATTAGTAAACTTGAGACGCGCCCAAAGCCCGGCAAGCGTCGTCGCATTCGTCCCCCCCCCTTTAGGGGGGGCGACAATGCGACGCGACGGGATGGGTCAAAAAATGAACTCGGGGAAGTTTATCAAAGAGGTGATTAAAATAAAAGATAAAATTCGTGAAATTCTGAAAAATGATTTCGCCAAACTGATCTCGAAAAATACCGCCGAGCCGTTTGAATTGGAATTCGCGTTCGCCGCGCCGGAGCGGAAGTGGCGCGCGGACATAGCGTTTCCTGGTGTGAGGGTGGCGATCGAGATCGACGGCGGCACGTGGACGCTGGGGCGGCACAATCGCCCAGGGAGTGTGCTGAAGGATATGGAGAAGGGGAACGGCTATGCCGCCCGGGGCTGGGTGGTGTTTCATACGCCGTGGAAGTGGATCGAAGACGGCGAAAAAGTGCGTGAATTGGGAGCGGATATCTGTCAGGTGATCTCGAGACGGCAGATTGAAAAAATGTATGGATGGGCGCAATGACAAGAGGTGGCCGAAAGATGAAGCTTAAACCGAAATATCTGAGTCGATTGACCAAGAAACAGTGGCTTGCCCTTCACAGGGCATGCTTTACCGAGTTCGTGGAAAAAATTGTATCTATTGAGTTTTGGGACAACGGTAAAGGAGCTGACGTGACGTTTCTTGAGGATGATTGGGATGATGGGGAGGGAGGAACCCTCTCGTTGGATGCGAATTACAGATACATGGAATTCGACCCGCCACTCGCTGAGGATACGTGGGATGGGGTGGACAGCTTCGAGAGGGGCAAGCATTTTTTCAAGTTCATGCTCGAGACATTCGGCAAAGAATATATTATCGATTATATGCAATACAGAACGGGCGTGGACGTCGAGAAATATTTAAGGGGTGAATAAATGTCTGACGATCTGAGCGAGATCAAACGCGTGCTGCGGTCGGTCTGGTGGACGCAGAAGCGACTCGACGCCGATCTCGAACGTCTGAGGGTGCTATGGGCCAAAGCGGAGGGCGTTCGAGGCATGGAGTACGACCGCCAGATAGTCCACGGCGGGAAGGAGCACAGCGCGCTGGAGGACGCGGCGTGCGCGATCGCGGACTGCCAGGGCAAAATCGAGACAGAGATTGAGCAATGGCGGGCGGCGCTGGATCGGGTGACGGGGATCATCTATGCAGTGAAGGATCAGCGGTATCAGATGCTGCTGCTGTATCGATATCGGGATCTCTGGACGTGGGAGCGGATTGCCGTGGAGATGGGGTACAGCTGGCCGCACATCCACAGGATGCACGCAGCGGCGTTGAAAGCTGCTAATGAAATCTGGCAAAAACGAAAAGATGAGATAGAATGAGACACTCTTGACGTGATATGATGTAAGCTGGAAATCACGGGGAGAAAGAATAAAGCCGCCCATTTCAAACGGGCGGCTTCGCTGTTAATTTTTGTCCTTAGGGGGCAGGGGTCGTTCCCATGGCTGTCGCATCGGGAAATGCGGCCGTCCATGTTGTGAATAATCAACTCGCTGTGTTGATTTTGGCTGATCTGACGTCCTATCCTTTCTGCTTCTGCTTTGGTCGGAGCGGTTGCCGAAGCCCGAGAGGCGTCGTTAGCTATTACTTTCCAGCCTTTTTCACTGTGTATAACATGATGTTGTTTAGTCATGGATACCCTCCTTTCTTTTGAGATGCTTACAGTATAACACAAAATGTAGGAGGGTAAGCTTTAAATGAACACTAGACTTCTTGACCTTTGTTGTTTTTGGGCGGGAATTCTCGGGCTGAGTCATTGGACTTTTCGTGTCCGTTACGCTGAAAAAGACGAGATTCCATCAAATTCGGATGCTCATGTGGTTTATAAGCTTTGTCAGGAAAAAGCTTTGATACTGATTCAAAAATCGGAGGATTCTGACGCAGTAGAGGGCTTCGAATTAGATGAGGAAGAAAGTCTAGTTCATGAACTTCTACATTTGGTTTTTGGTATGGTGAACGTGCCTAGAAACGCGAATCTTTGTTTTGACCAAGCTATTGACCGAGTAGCCAGAGGACTTGTAAGGCTAAAGAGGGAGAAAGAGCCGGCGCTTGAATAACAATCTCATATGACAACAGGCCGCGATCTCGTGAAGAGGCTGCGGCCTGTTGTCATTATTCGATCCCGAGGACCTGGCGGTGAGAACCGAGGCGTTCGAGGCGGAGGATCTTCAGCTCGCCGTTGATCTTCTGGTACAGCAGCAGGAAGTCGCCACGCACATGGCACTCGCGGTATCCCTTGAGACCGCGTTGCAGTTCGTGGTCTTGATATTTTTTGTCCAGGGGGATGTCGTTCGCTAACCGGTCGATGATCTCCAGCAGTTCGGTGTCGAAGACTTCGCGGTAGCGTCCTTTCTTTTCGCGTTTGACGTCGCGTTTGAAGGCGGAAGAGTGCTTAATCGTCCGCATGGAACATCGCTCTCAGCCCGTCCATCGTGATCTCCGTCAGCTTGCCTTCTTCGGATTCTCTTATGGCTTCGAGGGTCTCTCTGGGTAAGTTGTAGTCGGGCTGAAAGGGCAGGCCGCCGGACTGAACGGTCTGTCTGTAAAAGAGCCTGATGGCCTGGCTGGTGGAGAGGCCGATCTCGGAGAAGATCGCTTCGGCCTGATGTTTTAGATTTGAATCGATGCGTGTGTTGATGGTTGCGGTCGACATTTTTATCAGCTCCCTTATGTAATGCGATTATAAAGCGGTATGCATTACATGTCAAGGAGCCGGAAAGCGAGGTGATCCGCCATGGCGGAACGGAAGATGACGCCGAAGCAGGCGCGGTTTGTGAGCGAGTATCTGATCGACCTGAACGCCACGGCGGCGGCCAAGCGGGCGGGGTACAGCGAGAAGACGGCGGAAAAGATCGGTCATCAGCTGCTAGAAAAAACTAGAGTCGCAGCCGCAATAGCAGCGGCAATGAATAAACGGGAGGTTCGCACGGAGATCACGGCGGATCGCGTCATCAAGGAGCTGGCCGATGTAGCGTTTTTGCGGTCGGACGAGGTGTTTACCATCGATGGTGGTCACGTTACGGTTAAAAACACGGCCGAGATGAGCGACGCCGCCAGACGGGCGCTCATCTCGGCCTCGCAGACGGTGACGGCGGCCGGGGGGACGATCACGGTTAAGCTGTGCGACAAGATCAAGGCATTGGAACTGCTGGGGCGGCATCTGGCGCTTTTTACCGACAAACTCCAGGCGTCCGGCCCTGACGGCGGTCCTCTGCTGGTGCTGGGGGCGGAGATGACGGCGGAGGCGGCGCGTCGGGCACGGCAGATCGCGCAGGAGATCAAAAATGGATGATCTCAAGTCTCTGCCGCCGGCGCAGCGAGAAATCGAGCTGGCGGCGCGTCTGGCGGTCAGCCGCGACTCGCTGGTGGCGTTTCGCTCGGCGCTCCTGGCGTCGCCGGGGGACGTTACGCCGATGGAGGCCCATCATCGATGGAGCGACATCATCCTGCGCGGCGATAAAAATTTTGCCATCGAGGCATTCCGCGAGAGCGCGAAAACACAGATCGCCCTGCGGGCGAACCTGCTGCACGCGCTAACGTTCCCGAGTCCCGAGCGCAGTTTTATCGTTATCATCCGTGCCACGAAGGAGTTGGCGGCAGCGCTGCTGCGAGAGACGTCGCGGGAGTGGCAGGCGCGGCCCGAGCTGATGATGCAGGCGGATGGGCTTCCGGATATCGTCGAGGACAGCGGCAACGCGTTCCAGGTGCGCTACCGGTCGGGACTGCAGGTGCGCATCGCGGCGTTCGGCAAGGGCGGCTCAATCCGCGGCCTGTCGTGGGGCGCGAAACGGCCGGACCTGATCGTCTGTGACGACATCCAGGATCTGGATGACGTGAGCAGTGAGACGGTCTGCGAGAGCGACTGGAAGTGGTTTATGTCCGACATCTATTTCCTCGGGCATGAATCACGGATTTTCATGATCGGCAATAACCTCGGCGAGCGATCGATCATCGAGCGGATGATCAGGGACGCCGACGTCTGGGGATTCGAGGCGGAGCGCGTGCCGAAGATGGCGCAGGACAATGCCGGGGAGTGGCGCAGCGCGTGGCCGGCGCGGTACTCGGTCGAGTCGATCCTCGAGCAGAAAGAGGCTTTCGCGCGCAAGGGCATGAGCGACGTGTGGTACCGCGAGATGCTGTGCGAGGCGCGCAGTCCCGAGCAGCAGCGGTTCCGGCGCGATATGTTCAGGTATTACGATCCGCGCACGCTGCGGCGCGACGCGCTGAGCGTCTATATGACGGTGGATCTGGCGTCGAGCAAGGCGGCCAGCGCCGACTACTCGGTGTGCTGCGTGATCGGGGTGACGCCTGAAGGGATGTGGCAGGTGCTGGACTGCTGGTACGGGCGCGTGACACCGGTGGAGCACATGGACGAGATTTTCCGGCTGGTGCAAAAATGGCGGCCGATCTCGGTCGGCATCGAGAAGGTGCAGTATCAGGCGGCGATGCTGGCGTTCCTGCAAAAGGAGATGCCGCGCCGCAACATATTTTTTAGCGTCGTGCCGCTGATCGCGGGCGCGAAGAAGGAACAAAGAATCGACGTGCTGCAGCCTCGGTTTGCCGTCGGGGGCGTATGGTTTCCCGTGGGCGCGCCGTGGCTTCAGGAGATGGAGGGCGAGCTGCTTGCCTTCCCGACTGGGCAGCACGATGATCTCATAGACGCTCTCGCATACGCGGAGCAGATCGCCAGCGCGCCGGTCACCGGCTACGCGCGGGCGGACATCGAAATCCCGGCATTCGGGTCAATGTAGGAGGTAACACGTATGGTTAATCTGGAGATCACGCGCGAGGGGTACGAGGGCATTCCGGCGATGGCGGAGACGCTCACGGAGGACGATCTGCGCCAGGTGGCGAGAGGCCGCGACGTGCAGCTGATCCCGCATCTGGTGGCGGCGGTCAAAAAGGCGCAGGAGGGCATTGCGGTGACGGGCGTGACGGTGACCGACGGGAATGGAAATACGATCTCGGGGACGCTGACGCTCAAAGTCGGCGATGAGGTGACGCTGACGGGCAAACACGAGCCGGCGACGAGCACGGCGGCGACCGGCTGGACCAACAGCGATTCCACCTATGCGTCGATGGCGGTAGATCCCGACGATACGAGGGTGATCACCGTCAAGGCGTTGGCGGCGGGGTTGACGAACCTGTCCTGCACGAGCGGCGCCGGCAGCGCGACGATCGCGGTCACGGTGCAGTAATGGCGGCGCTCAAGCTCTCCGCCGAGGCGCGGGAGCGGGTGCGCATGGTCGCCCTGCGCGACCTCGCCAGAGCGGAGGATTTTTACCGGCAGACGACGGAGCCGCTGCTGCTGAGGCGGCGGGAGATCTACCAGGCGGACAAGGATCTGTACAAGCGAATGTTCCCCCGCCTGGGGTTCTCCGACTACACGAGCCACGATTTTTACGCCTGGGTGCAATGGGCGCTGTCGCAGGCGCTCGACTCGTTTTTCGGCACGACGAAGGTCATCTCCATCGTCGGGCAGGGGCAGGGCGACGCTGAAAACGCTCAAGTGATGGAAGAGCTGATCAAATGGCAGCTGGAACAGGGCAACAAAGGATTTATGTTGTTTTCCAGCTGGTTTGAGGACACGCTCGTCTACGATCTGGGTGTGCTGAAATGCTGGTGGTCGCGGGTATCCCAGCCGCGCGAGGAGACGGTGACGGTGCCGCAGGACCGGCTGATGGGAATGGCGCAGACGCCGGGCGTCGAGCTGCTGGACGTCGGAGCGCCGGATTTTTACGGCGACTGTCAGGTGACGCTGCGGCGCATGGTGACGACGGACAATCGGCCGGTGCTGGATCATGTCAGTCCTTTTGACATGCGCTGGCTGCCGGAAGCGCGCCGTATGGAGGAGTCGCTGTTCGTGGCGCAGCGTCAGATTGTCACGGGCGACGTGCTGCTGCGCGGCGCAAAGGAAGGCGTGTACGACCGCGACGAGGCTCGTCGGGCCGTGGACGAGGGCGGTACGGTCGACTACGAGATGGCGGATCAGGTGTTGAACCCGGAGCTGGAGATGTTCCCGGCGCAGGAAGACGATGCCGCCAGACGCCGCGTGGAGATTTTCGAGTGCTACGTCAAGCATGACGTCAACGGCGACGGCGTGCTTGAGGATCTGATCGTGACGCTGGCGAACGACCATCTGCTGCGTGTGGAGCTGAACCCGCTGGGACGGCTGCCGTTTTTCGTGCTGTCGACGCAGCATGACTCGTCCCGCGTGCTGCCGCAGTCGTCGATGGCGGACATCGAGGGCGAGCTGCAGGCGCTGCGAATCGTCTTCGTGCGGCAAATACTGCTCAACATCAGCGTCAACAACACGCCGAGGTATTTCATCGACGTGAACCAGGTGGACGTCGAGGACCTGACGAAAGACAAGATGATGGTCCGCTGCAAGGGCAATCCGCGCGACGTGGTGACGGCGTTCCCGTCCGCGCCGCTGGCGCCGTGGACGATGCAGCTCATCGAGTACTTCCGCAGCGTCGAGGAGGAGTGGACGGGGCGCACGCGCTACAACCAGGGCACGGACGCAAACACGCTGAACAAAACGGCGACGGGGATTTCGTTGATTATGAAGTCGTCGGCGCAGAGGATCAACCATATCGTCAAGATCTTCGCGGAGACGGGCGTGAGCGAGCTGAACCGGTTCCTGATCCGCCTGAACCAGACGTATATCGATCAGGCTCAGGTGGTGAGGCTGCTCGACCGTGCGCTGACGATTCAGCCGGACGACCTCGACGGCAATTTCGACATCGTCGTCAATTCGGACGTGGGGCTGGGCGAAAAGGAGCAGAAGGTCAACTCGCTGACGAGCTACCTTCGCGAGGTGTACCCGTTCGCCATGCAGCTGGGGATCGCGGGGCCCGCGGATTTCTCCCGGGCGGCGATCCGGCTCTTGGAGCTGCTGGGGTGGAAGGACGCGCGCACGTTCCTGCGCACGCCGGAGGAGATCCAGCAGCAGCAAATGCAGCAGCAGATGATGATGCAGCAGGCCGCGCCGGCTCCGATGCTGGCGGCTCCGCAGGTGGCGGGGAATGCCGGTGTTCAGGCCGGCGCGGCCGCGGCCATGCAGATGTTACAGGGAGGTGTTCCCCAAGGTGGATTTGGACAGGGGTAAGTTAGAGCAGCAGGCGTTGAGAGGACAGCAGGCGAAGACCTGTCTGTCCTTTTTTGATGACTTCGAGAACGACATGAAAGATCGTCTCTGGCAGGCGACGCAGAGGAACGATCGGGCTGCGAAAGAAGCACTGGCCTATGTTGCCGTGACGATCAAGATGTTCAAGGCGTTTCTTCAGTCCGCCGTCGGCGACGGACTGGTTGCAGAGAAAGAATTGAAGGGAGCGGAAAACAATGGATAACGACAACGTGGTAACGCAGGGCGCGGAACAGCAAGAAGCGCAGCCGCAGGTGGACAACCGCGGCTTCGACGAGCTGAGCGACGAGGAGCAGCAGGAAGTCCTGCGCGCGTCTTTTTTCGGAGAGATCGAGGACGAGCCGGAAGATGAAGGCGGGATCGAAGGGGGAAAAGACGAAGAAGAAAAAGATGGAACTCCCGCAGACGGTGACGGAGCTGACGGCGAAGGGAAGCAGCCGGAAGGGGCGCCCGAAGGCAAAAAAGCGGCGGGTGAAGATCCCGCAGCGGCTGCACCGAAAGGCGAAGCCGGGAACGAATATACGCCCGAGGAGTTTCTTCTTCTTGCGCCCGACGAGGTAGACGCTTCCCGTCTGCCGCAGGCGGCGCGGATCGTCCACGAGCGGGATATGCAGTACTACCGCGACACGATCCAGCCTCAACTTAACGAGCTGGCGCAGCTGCGGCAGTTCCGCGAGAACGTGCTCAAAGTGCAGCAGGCGGGACCTCAGCCGCAGGCGCAGGCACAGCCGAAAGCGCCTGACTTCAACGCCCAGGTCAAGGCTGAGGCGATGCGCCGCCTCGGCGTGACGAGCCTGGATGATTTCAACACCGACCATCAGATCATGGTGGCGCGGGTGACGGGCGAGCTGCAGCAGGCGGAGTTCCAGCGCGCGCAGGCGGCGCAGATGCGACAGGCCCAGGCGGCACAGGCGCAGCAGATGTACGGATCGCTGATGGGCGACCTGCAGCGGGAGTACGGCGCGGATTTCGCGCTGATCGACCGCTATGCCATGGCGGAGATGCAGAAGATGCCGTATCAGAGCGTGATGCAGACGATGGCAGAGCTGCAGTCCGGCGACGTCGCGCGCATCAAGGCGGTGTACAAGGGCTTCGCCGACCGCTACAAGGCGTCGAAGCAGCCGGCCGCGCCTGCGCAGCCGGCTGCGAAAAAAGAGGTGGAAGCTCCGCCCAAAGTGATCGGGGGCAGCGGCGGCGACGCCGGGGCAGGAATGTCCTGGGGCGAAAAGGATTTCGCGCGCGCCAGTCGGAAGGACCAGGTGCGCATGCTCCAGGACGCGTTTTTCAAAAACTAGGAGGACATAACACATGGCACTTACGCAGTACAACGCAACGGGGAAAACTTTCGATCTGGGCAAGCTGATCACGATCATCTCGCCCAGCGACGCGCCGATCCTGAACCGGATCGGTTCGGCGGGGAAGGCGACGCAGGTCGTCCACCACTGGGAAGAGGACGAGCTGCCGAAGCCCATCGACAACGCGCACGTGGAAGGCGAGACGTTCAACGTCGAGAACCCCGGCGAGACGACGATCAAAGACAACGTCTGCCAGATTTTCCACAAGGGCTTCGGCGTCACCGACACGAACCTGGCGGTGAAGCGCTACAACATGAGCAATAAACTGGCTTACGAGATGCAGAAGGCAATGAAGGTGCTGGCTCTCGATCAGGAGCGCGCCATCATCCGCAGCAGCAAAAAGGTGCTCGGCAACAACGCCACGGCACGCCGCATGGCGGGGCTGCCGTACTACATCAGCACGAACGTGTTCAAAAACGGCGGCACGGCGCGTCCGCTCACCTACGAACTGCTGAACGACGCGCTGGAACAGGTGTACGAGTGCGGCGGCGATCCCGACGTGATCGTGGCTTCCCCCCGCAACAAGCGCGTGCTGTCGCTGCTGCTGCCTCTTTCCACGGAGCGCAGCCAGAAGGCGGAGAGCAAGAAGATGGTGGCCACGATCGACGTGTTCGAGGGCGACTTCGGCACGCAGCGCGTCATCACCGACCGCTGGCTGCCGAATACGGACGTGTACGTGCTTTCCACGCAGTATCTCGGCATGGTGCCGCTGCGTCCGTTCGGCAAGAAGGAGCTGCCCAAGACCAAGGACGCCACGGAACAGGTCATCGTCGGAGAGGTTACCATGGAGGTCCGCGCCGAAAAGGCCAGCGCCCGCATCACTGATCTCGACGGCGTGCTGCCGACGGCTCCTTAGTATGGGCGCGCTGGAAATCGACGACGCCGTCCGGACGTTTCTGCGCATCAAAAACGGCGACGAGTACACGATCACCAAGGTGATCGACGACGACGTGTACCGTCGCCGCTGCCACGAGCTGAGGACGGCGCTAGGCGGCACGCGGGGGCTGATCCGCGACAAAAAGGGATCGGCCCTCGCGCAGTTCCGCTATTCGATCCCCGTCGACGAGTTCGACGCCCTGCTGATGGCGGGCGATCCGGACGCGCTGGCGTGGAGCATGGACAAAAACGACAGAAAGGCGCTGCATCGGCTGGTGCAGCGCTATCCGCACTGGAGGGTTTGCGCATGATCGCGGCGTCTCAAATCTGTCAGATGGCGCGTCTCAGCGTGGGCGACGCCGGACGCACGACGTACAGCGACTACGAGGTGATGACGGCGCTGCAGTCGTCGCTCGATCTGCTGGTGATCAGCTGCGACGAGTATTTTTCGCCTCTGCTGATCAAGTCGGCGGAGCTGGAGCTGCCAGCCGGGCGCGCCGCGCTGCCGGAGGATTTCCGTTCGGTGGTCTCTGTGCTGGTGCCGCGCGGCGCGGCGCTGGGATCGAACTACGAGACGGGGCCGTTCCGCGGGGAATTTCGCTTCGAAAACAGCGAGATCGTCTCGCCGGAACCGCGAGTGACTCTGACGTACCGCTACCGCCCGGCACGACTGACGGCGATCGACGACGAGATCGACGCGCCGGAGGTGCTGCTTTTGCCGCTGGCGCGCATGACGGCGGCGCTGCTCAAGGGCGATTTCGAGACGGCGCAGACTGTCTCCGACCGGACGGCGCAGGCGGGCAAGACGCAGCGCTGGGAAAACGCCGGAGAGCCGAAACTGTGGGGAGGGTACGAGCAAAATGTATAACCTGAAAATACGAGACCTCGCGGTGACGGTACGGCAGCGCGCCAACGACATAGACAAGCTGAACTACACCGACGCGGAAATCGTCAAAAGCCTCGACTCGGCGGTAAAGTACCTGTCCGGCGTGCTGATCAAACGCCGCGATCCGGAGATGATCGTCACGGAGGACGTCGTCGATTATCAGTCCGTGCCGGAAGGGTTCCATTCGTTCGTAGGGCAGTATCCCGTCTGGCGCGAGGGGCACGTGCTGCGGACGACGACAGGCAGCGCTCCCGTGCGAATCTCGTTCTGGGGGCTGCGCGGCGGCGTCGTGTCGTTGAATGACACGTTTCCGTTCCCCGAGGATTACTCCGACGCCGCCGTGGAAACGGCGCTGGCGCTGATGCTCAACAGCGACGAATATGACGTGACGCTGGAAAAGGAATTCATGGACCGTATTGTTGCTTTGCTGCCGGGGGTGGAATCGTGAGACGGGCGTCGCGGCATCGGTCGGACACGCAGATTTTGGAGTTCAGCGATTTCTCGGGCGGCATCAATATCCGCACGGCGCCGGAAAATATTGCGCTGAACGAACTGGCCGACTGCGTCAACATGACGTACTCCAACGCGCCGGGACGTCTGAGGACGCGCCAGGGGACGGGGGAGCCGATCCACGATTTCGGTTCTCCCATTTCCGGCATGTACTGGTACGACGGCGGACTGGTCGTGGCGGCGGGAGGATCGCTGTATTACCACACGCCTTCGGAGACGCGGCCTCTTGGCGCTCTGACGGGGAGTTCGGTCCCCTCGTGGGCCGAATTCGGCGGCGATTTGTACGTCGCCTCGGGCGGGAAAATCCAACTGTTCGCCCACGCGACGCATGTGCTGACGACTGTCGAGGATTCGCCCGCGGCGGTAATCGGCGTTTACGCCCGCGCCGGACGGCTCTTTTGCTGGCAGGATAACAGTGACACGCTGCGCGGTTCCGCCGTAGGGGACGCTTCCCGCTGGACGATCCCGTCTTCAGCGACGGACGCCGATCCAGTGGAAACGCAGATCGGCTACAAAGTGGCGGGGAACGTTGTCTGCTGCATCCCCTCGCTGACGGACGTGATCGTGTTCAAAACGCACGCGGCATTTCGTCTGGTGGGGGAGTATCCGCAATGGACGGTCAAGGAAATCAGCCGCGACGAGGTGCTGTCAAACGGGCACAGCGCCGTCAACATCGGCGGCTATCTGTTTTACATCGAATCCAGCAAGGGCGTGCGGCTGCTGCAGGGCACGCAGGGCTACGAAGAGATCATGCCCGCGGACGCGCTGCAGAAAGTCAATCCGTGGATCCGCGATCATCTCGACACTTCGAAATGCCGTCTCTGGCATTTGCAGGCACGGAACATTCTGCTGGTGGCGCCGGGAGCGGAAACGATCCTGCCGGCATACTACGAATTCGGACTGTCGTCGATGCCGGTGCTGAAGTGGGAGTTTCCGGCCCCGGTGACGGACGTCGTCGAGCCCGATCACGATTCGCTGTTCCTCGCGATGGGGAGCTGCATTTACGATTTTTCCGGAGCGTCTTCGTCGGATTACGATCCCGCGACGGCGACGCTGAGTTTCGTCTACTGCCGTTTTTCGAGCAAACGTCTGGTCGGCTTTTCCGAATACCTGCTCAAACGCATCGGTGTAACGACGAACATGCTGCGGCGCATCGTTTCTCAGGATGTCCTGACGGTCAGCTGTTCAGGGCGGCGACTTCTGCCAATTGTTTTTTACAGTGACGAATCGATGCCCGTTTACGGCAACATCACGCCGGTCTACGGAAACAAGACGCCGATCGGCAACGTCTACAAAGAAAAACAGGATTTCACGAAACACAACACGTTCCGCACGCGGGCGCTGCAAATCCAGTTCGAATCAGCGGGAGTGCCGTTCGAGCTGTCGCGGTTCGCGATCGAATACGTTCCCGTGGGGGTGGTGGCATGAGAGACGTTTTGGCGCGCCCCGTCGTGTCGGTTTATCTGGAACCGAACCGGCCTATTTACGCGGCGGTCGCCGTGATGGATATCGTGGTGCTCGACATAGCCCTCAAAAACGAAGAGGGCAACGCCGTCGACCTGACGGGCTGCTCCGTCGTCGTGGCGGCGCAGGATCGGGAAAAGACCGTGCTGTATACCGGCAATATCGTCGAGCCCCTGGCAGGTGCCGTGCGAGTGAAGGTGCAGCCGGACGTCGCGGGGCGCTACGCGCTTTCGGCGCGGGTCTGCACGAGCGATACGGAGGACGTGACGTTTTTTCTCGGGGCCATGTCGGTAGCGGCCGAAGACCCCGATGCCGGGCCGGCGGGTTCGATCCGCAGCCTGACGCAAGAGATGATTGACGCCAAGGCTCAGGCGACAAGCGGCATCGAGACGTTGAGCGGCTTAATCGATATGACGACGGCGGCGACAAACAGCGCCAATGCCGCGTCGAGCCTCGCTACGGAGGCGGCCAACGCCGCGAACGCGGCGGCCAATGCGGCCAACGAGGGGGCCAACACAGCCAACGCAAAAGCGGCGTTGGCCCAAAGCGCGGCGGACAGCGCCAACACCGCCGCAAATACCGCCGCGGCGGCCACACAGGCGCTGGGGGATATCGACGCTCTCGTCGCCGGCAGAGTGCAGGAGGCGAACACGGCGGCGTCCAACGCTGCATCCAGCGAGGAGCAGGCCACTTCATCCGCAAACGCCGCGGCGGCCTCTCAGCAGAGTGCCACGCAATCAGCGGATGCGGCATCGGCGAGCCAGACGGCGGCGGCAGCAAGCGCGGCCGTGGCTTTAGCGTCGCAAAACGCGGCACAGACGGCGGAAAGCAGTGCCGCGGCATCCGCAAGCGCAGCGGCTGGCAGCGCGACGAACGCCGCACAATCGGCCCAAGAAGCGGCCGCATCGGCGGCTAACGCCGCGAACGTTGTGTCCGCCGGAAACGCCATCGACATCACCGACGGTGCAGGCGGTGCGCGCGTGATTGGCGTCATGCCGTCGGCGCTGCATACCGTTTATTCAGGCACCGCTACCGACAGCGAGATCGCCGCGATGATCCAGCCGGGCGACTTGTACATACGAGAGGGATGATCACATGTTCGAGGCTGTTACAAAATCAGGCGACGCACTGATCGTGCACAACACTCTGCCGCCGGTGGGGACGATCCTCTTCATCGCCGGCAATACAGTGCCCGAAAACTGCGTGCCGGCTGTGGGCGAAGAACTGAACCGCACGACCTACGCCGAGCTGTTTGCGGCGATCGGCACGACGTGGGGCGAGGGCGACGGCAGCACTACGTTCAATGTACCGGACGCTCGCGGACGAGTCCCCGAAGGCGCACAGACGGCGGGCGGATACAACGCGCCGGGGCTGCCGGGTATCATGGGAAATGTCTTAATACATTCAGCTAATACTAGCACTAACATACAATCAGTAAGCGGAGCGTTTTATGCTGGAACCATTTTGTCTTCTTACCGAGACGGAGGCAACTGGGGAGGAGTATCTGGAGTGACCTCGATCCCCTCTTTTTCCCTTAACGCCTCGCGCTCGTCCTCCATCTATGGTGGGTCCTCTACCGTACAGCCCGCCTCCGTCAAGCTGCTTCCTGTAATTGTGTATCGAAGTAAACGCACAGTTACCAACGGCGGGGGGGGAGGGTATAGTCTAAGACTATCATCCCTCTTTGGTATCAGGGAGGCGGCATAATGGCAACCGTCGAACTGATTACCAAGAACGCGCAGGGCGCGCTGGTGCGTACCGTGGTGGGGCTGCCGGTCGGAGCAGTCTTCTGGACGGCCGCTAAAACGCCGCCGCCTCACAGTCTCGCCGCCGATGGCGCGGCTGTCAGCCGCACGACCTACGCCGAGCTGTTTGCGGCGATCGGCACGACGTGGGGCGAGGGCGACGGCAGCACTACGTTCGCGCTGCCCGACGCCAGATGGCGCGCACCGTGGGGCTCTGATAGCCTGCACGTAGGAACGTATTATTCCGCGGGGTTACCTAATATCACAGGCTCTGCATCTTGGATAGTTGCGGGTGGCTACAGTTCCCCTTCTGGGGCATTGCTCTGGAGAACCCCCCACTTTAACCACCGTGCATTATTATCTACAGAAACAGCTGATAGTAATGCTGATTTAGAATTTGATGCATCTAAATCCAATAGTATCTATGGTGGCAGCAACACGGTTCAGCCGCCCGCCCTCTGTCTGCTGCCATGCATTGTTTACGAGTAAAGGAGCTAAACCATGAACACGAAAACAGTCTATAACTACAATCCCGACACCGGCGAATATCTCGGCCCCGAAACGGCGCATGAATCACCGATGGAGCCGGGCGTCTACCTGATGCCCGCGCACAGTACGGAGACTGCGCCGCCTGAGGCGGGCGAGCATCAGGCCGCGGTCTACCGTAACGGCGCGTGGTTGCTGACCGACGACCATCGCGGCGAGACTTGGTACGACACTGCTACGCAGGAGCGGCACGAAATCAAGGCACTTGACGAGGCGATCTCCAACACGTGGACGCAAATCGAGCCGACCGACCATGAGGCCGTCTGGAACGGCGCGGCATGGGAAGTGCCGTTTGCGGTGCTCAAGGAGCGTAAGCGGCGTGAAATCTGGGGCGCCGGAGACGCCATCCTCGACGAAGTAAAGCGCAGCTACACGCAGGCCGAAATCGAGAGCTGGAGCAAGCAGGAGCAGGGCGCGAAAGACCTCGCCGCGGGCGAGACGACGACCGAGGCGGCGCAGTTCGTCGCGGGTATCGCGACGCTGCGGGGAATCCCCGTCGACACGCTGCGGGACAAGATCCTCGCCAACGTCACGGCCTATGGTCAGCTGTGCACGGCCGTGATCGGCACGCAGCAGCGCCTCGACGATCTAATCAAGGCCGCGCAGACAGCCGAAGACCTTGAAGCGATCGTCTGGCCGGAGACTTTGGGATAGGGGCCGTAAGGCTCCTTTTTTATTGGAGGTGAACGCATGGCTACTTATGGCCCCGGCGAGAACGCTTTTAATTTCGATCCCGTCGAAGAGGGCGGCGATCGTACCGATACGGCTTTCGCAAAAACGAAAGCACAGTTTGACACGCTATACGAAAACTTGAATCGGGACATCCCCGGAGTTTATCCGTCGAACGAGAACCCGCGTCCGAACGGCGTCGCCACGCCGGGAGCGGATATTACCTACGCGCGCGGTCAGCATGTGCATCCGTTGCAGGAGAATGTTTCCGGCAACGCGGGCACGGCGGACAAATGGAAACTGGCGCGAACTCTCAACGTGACGGGGGCCGTCTCGGGTTCTGTGCAAATCGACGGTTCCAGCGACGTAGCGCTTTCCGTGACATCGAATATCCCTCTGCCGTTCCTGCCGACAGCCGGCGGAAACGTGTCGGGACCGGTAGCCCCTACTGTCAATTCCGGTATTGACCTCGGTTCCTCGGCAAGAAAATTCCGCACGGTGTTCGCCGACACGTTTTCCGGCCGGGCCTCGAACGCGGAGTATTTGACCTACACGCGCAACATCAAAGTGGCCCATTACAACGCCTGGATCGCGGGGAACAATCAGGTGGGGCGCAGCGTAGTGAGCGGCAGCGCCTATTTCAACGGTTCTGGAGACATCGTGATCAACGTCGGGTGTGCGTCGGGGTGCGCTTCGACGTGCATTTCCGGCTGTTCGAATTCATGTGCCGGCGGATGCAGCGGCGGATGCACAAATACCTGCTCCGGCAGCTGCGGAGGTATATGCAGCACCAGCTGCGTCTCTTCGTGCGGCAGCGACGCATAAAGGAGGCGTAATTATGGGCACGGAACGCAGTTTTTATCACCAGCTCCACCGTTACGGGTTCCCCGCCAACGTCACGAATTTCAAGAACGTGTTCTACACGCTGACGGCGGCGGAGGCTGACAGGCGGTTTTATATCGGAGCCGATCCCGACAAAGTGCGCGTTTCCCAACCGGATTCGATGGGGACGGCGCTCATGGCGGAGGACATTATGGTCGACAGCTATGCGCGGGAGATCGGCGGGATCGACGAGGCGTATCTCAACACGCCGATCGCCGGCAAGAACGTGTACGCCCCGGTTTTCGGCTGCGGTTACTATCTTTACACGGGGCACGAGCTGAAATACAAGGTGCTCGACGCAGGGACGGCCCCCGCGCCGGAAGAGATGAAATACGCCAAGGTCGAGTTTTCGACGGAGCAGACGATCGCCGACCTGATCCGTCACTGCTGGTGGTATGCCTACGACTGGCACACGGACAGGTTTATAGAACTGCCGGAAGAAGGCAAAACGGCCAACCTGATGCGTTACCGCCTGCAAGCAGCGGTGCTGCGCATCGCCGGCACGGCGGAAGACCGTTTGGCGGACTACGGGAGAGTGATCGCATTCCTGCTCTCCAAGGTGCAGCTGTCCGACGAGGAACGAACGTTGCTAACACCGTTCCTCGAATGTGTTCCCGATCACGGTACGCTGGCGGCGATCGCCGACAAGGAAGGGCGGATCCGCGAGATGGTGCGCCAGGCTCATGAAACGCCGGTCGAGTTCATGATCGAGCAGCATTACGACCCGAGGGGCTGACATGCGAGGCAATCAGCACCCCTGGCCGGGATACGAGATCCTCACGAATCTCGACTGCAATCTGCGCTGCACGTACTGTTTCGAGCACGAGAAATGCCGCGGCGCAAATAATTTCGAGAACATGATGGACTTCCTTGCAGATTCGTTCCGGCGCGATTACGTCGAGTTGGAAAAACCGCCGTGCGTTTCGCCGGTGATCGATCTGATCGGCGGCGAATCGTTCCTGCACGCGGATGACCTCGATTCGATATGCCGGCATGCGGAGCGGCTGTGCGCCCGTTACGGAGTCAAGGCCCCGTTCATCGTTTCGGTGACGACGAACGGGACGCTGCTGACGCGCCCCGAGGTCGTCCGTCTGTTAGAGCGCTGGAAAGAGCATTTTTATATCGGCTTCTCGATCGATGGGACGAGAGAAAACCACGACCGGTGCCGAATCGACGCCAAGGGCCGAGGCAGCTACGACCGGGCGGTTGCGGGGCTGCGCGTCGCGCAGAAGATCCTGCCGCCGCGGCAGATTTCGGTTAAGGCGACGTTCACTCACGAGACGATCGATCGATACGCCGAAAGCGTCATTCACCTGATCGAGTTGGGGTTTACGAATCTCGCGGCTAACGTCGTTTTCGACGAAGAATGGCCGCTTTCCGAAGCGGAACGCTGCGGCGCGCAGCTGATCTCCGTGGCCGATTACCTCTTGGACAACGGACTGACGGACACAACGCATCTGTTCCAACTCAATCCCGCCGGCGTCGATCCGAGGCGGTTCAATCCCTGCGTCAAGGCGCGCGGCAATTTCTGCGGCTCGTGCAAGTACATGCGCTGCCTCGGATTCGACGGGCTGGTTTACGGGTGCCATCGTTTCGCTGCGGCAATGGCGAAGCCAATCGGAGTTTTGCGGGATCACCGCATCGAGATCACTGACGCGCCCTTTGTCGAAGAGGCATCGGAGCATTACAAGCTGTGGCCGCAGGATTGCAAGGACTGCGACATATCGGGCTATTGCCCGTCGTGCGTCATGGCGGCGTACGAGGCGGGCGACGCTAGGGCGTACTATGCCCGCCAGCCCCAATGCGGCTGGACGGCGGCGTGCGTGGGAGCGCGCGTTTATTTGCGGAAGAGGCTGAATCATGAAGACCTGTCCCAAGGGGCCTAAGCCGTTTGGCGGCTGGGTGCGGCTTTACGAGGAGCGCGACCAATCGAAATTCATCCTCGATGACCGCGAGGAACTGATGTTCGATCGCGACCACGGTTTTTTCACGTGGATGGTGGACTTTGAGCATTTCTGCCTCGCCGTGCCGAAGATGTGCGGTAATGGCCGATATTGGCGGCCGATCGTGCTGAGCATGATCTTGCAGCTGCGCAGGATGGGCTTCCCCTGCCGCGGCGCCTATTTCGTCACGAAGCGGGAGCCGGAGGTCTACATCCGCGCGGTCGGTGGCACGCTGGTGAAACAAAAATACGACGGCGATACGGTGTACAGCTATATTCTCGTGTCGCCGGAAAATACGAAAGTGAAAGGAGGTCGGTGATATGGGCGGAAGTTCTTCTACGCGCCAGGTGCGGAAGCGCGATCCCGAACCGGCCGAACTGACCAGTCTCAGAAACAGCCTGTACGGCGCGCTTTCGCCGATCATATCCGGCAATTACGGCGGCGGCATCTCAATCCCGAGCGGCAGCGGCGAGTATAATCTCGGCGTGTTCAACGCCGCGGGGAACCAGATCGGCGGCGGAACGAACGCCAACGCCGGTGACTGGGCGAATACGACGTTCGGTTCGGACTGGCTCAAAAACCGGCAGCGCGTCGATTCGGCGCTGAATCAATACGACGCCCTGTCGAAAAACACGCAGCCTTTGATGGACAAGGTCCTTAACGCGTCCGAAGGGCTCAGCGGCGTGTCCGGAAAGATCGAGGGCGTGGGCGATCGGCAGGGACGCCTGTCCGACGAAATTTTGAACTTCACGCGCACGGGCAACGTGCCCAGCGCCGTGCTGGACAACCTGAACAGAGCGGTCAACTCGGAGCTGAACAAAAACACGGGCAGCGCCCTGAACGATCTGGCGGCACGCGGCGTGATGAACAGCAGCGTCGCCAACCGGTCGCTCGACGGCCTGGCCGACAGCGCCGCCGACGCCTACGCGAAGAACTATCTGAACGCGTACAACTCGGTGCTGTCAGGATACGGGCAGACGAACAGCGCGCTCGCAGGCACGGCAGACACGTACGCCAAGGCCGCGAGCGGATTGAATTCGGCCCTGACGGGTTACGGCAAAGCGCTCGATACGAACAGCGCCATGATGAAGCAGGCGGCCTCGATGCCGCAGACGCTGAGCCAGGCGATGATGTCGCAGTACGAGCCGGTGTACCAGTTCTGGAAGGACTGGCAGAACAGCTACGACAACCGCGAAGACTACGACACGATCGTCAAACAGGGAAAGTAGAGGTGGTTAAATATGGCAGTCTACACGGTAGGCGGCGGAGGCGGCCTGTTCGGCTCGTTTTTGCCGCAGCTTCTGGGGCTGGCGGGACGGACGATCGGCGGCCCCGTCGGCGCGGGTGTCGGATCGGCGCTCGGCGGCCTGGCTGGCGGGCAGAACGTCGGCAGCGCCCTGCTGAACGGCGCCGGTTCGTACTGGGGGAACGCGCTCGATCAGGAAGACTGGGCGAAAAAGCTGATGGAACAAAATCCGCTCAAGCCGCAGGGCTGGGGCGGCGGCTTCCGCGCCGGAGGCAGCTGGTAGAATGGCCGTCTATTTCGAGCGGCCTTATCGGCCATGGTGGAGCGACCTTGCCTCGGCGACGCTGTCGGGGCTGGTCAAGGGCATGTTCGACCGCGACGCGGCGGCGCGGGCGCAGCGCGTCAACGCCAGCCGCTGGGGCGAATTCGAGAAGCTGTATGACGAGGCAAGCGGGCAGTATGCCGTCCCGCAGGAGTCGCCGCTGGCGATCCAGAGCGCGCCGGAAACGAAGAAGCTCAGCCAGACGTTCGCGCCGCAGCAGAACGCTTTCGGCGGCGATCCTTTCGGCGGCGTGCCGGAGGAGTTCCGTCCCCGGGAAGGCGACGGACTGATCGGCACGACGGTCAAGGCGCTGCGGAACAACGCCGCCCGCGGCTCCATGCCGACGATCGACGACGTTTACAAATGGGGCGCGCAGTCGGGGGCGATCAACGATCCGAACTTCCAGAAATTCGTGGAAGCGCGGTTCGGCAGCCGTTTCAAGATGCAGGACGCCGACCGGCTGGCGGATCGACTTGGGAACATGCCGCAGTTCAACGACCGGCAGGGGACGCTTGAGTATGTGGGCAACCGCGCCTTGTACGACCCCGACGGGGCGAAGACGGTGGGCAATTTTATCCAGCATCTCAATCCGGGCTTCAACAACCAGGCGGTCAATCTCGGCGACCGGCAGGTGGTGCTGTCGCAGGACAAGTACACCGGGGAAACGACGCCGGTCTTCGGCGGCGCGGTGGGCGTGTCGCCGGATACGGTCTACGCGCAGAACGCGGCGAACCGGCGCCAGGAGATGGCGCTGGAAGCGGCGGAAAAGCGCAGTGCGAACGCTTACGCCCCTGTCCGCGACGAACAGAGAGCGATCCGCGACGCGTGGGGGAAAGCCGGAGAGATGGCGGGGATGTTCGGCGGCTCGCCGGCCGAGTTCGAACAGGCCGTGCGCGGCATCGACCCAACGCTGTCGCCCGCGGCCGTGGAGCAGCTTCTCGGAGATTTGCGCAAAATACCACAACTCGTGGATTCCAGGGGTCTGTTGTCCAATAATCCCTTGTACGGGTACAATCCCGCTCCGGCGCAGGCTGGGCAGGGAAACAGCATTCCTCCGGCCGTGCTCGAAAAATATCCGGAGACCACGCAGCAGGAGTATGACGAGCTTGTACGCCAAGGGCTGAAGATGGGGAAAACGCTCGAAGAGATTGAACGCGATCTCTTGGGGAAATAGATAAAGCCGCCTGTATTAAGGCGGCTTTTTATGTAAGGAGAGCATGTATATGTCGAGTTATGAAGAGATGCTGAATAGAATCAAACGTCCTGCGCCGAGCGGTGATTACGACAGCATGCTCGCGTCGATCAAAGCGAAAGCCAAGCGGCCGGAAGCAGACGAATCCCCGTCTTTCGACGACCTCATGCAGATGCAGACGCAGGTGGGGACGCCGGAACAGGAAGCCGCCAATCAGGCGGCCCTTGCCGAAGGCGGGGAAAACATCAAGCGTTTTATCAACGATACGTATCACGCCGGGATGGCCGGCGTCGAAACGGGCATGGCCAACATGAGCGACGCGCTGGCGCACGGCGTGCGGGCTGTCCCGCTCATGGGCGGCGTTGCGGACTGGATCGGGGGAGGCTCGAACTGGTGGGACGCCCGGGCGAGAGAACACGCTCAAAAAGTCGGAGCGAACAACCTTTGGACGTCCAGCGTGAACGCTCTTGGTTCGACGGCCCCGTCCATGGCGGCCTCCCTCGCCCTTGCCGCGGCGGGGAACCTGGCGCCGGCCGGACAAATGTTGATGCCGGAAGGACTGATGAGTCTCCCCCAAAAAATGCTTTCGGCCGCGATGATGTACCGCAGCGGCGAGGAAGCGTTAGGCAACGCCGGACGTACATACCGCGAAGCCATTCAGGAAGGGCGCTCGCCGGAGCAGGCGCAGAGCCAGGCGAACAGGCAACTCGCCGCCGAACTCCCCATGAACGTGTTCTTCGACAAGGCCGGGATTTTCGGCGACGCCTGGGATGGCATCCAGAGCTCTTTGAAACGCGGTTTGGCGATGACCCTCAGCGAAGTCATAGGCCAGGGCGGGCAGGAAGTCGGGCAGGACGTGATCGGCGACGCCGCGGCGGCGACGAGAAACCGGGGGATCCTCGAATATCTCCGCGCCATCGGCGAGAACGTCATGAACGCCGAATACATGAAGCAGAAGATGAAAGACACTTTCCTGCCGACGGGCTTGTCGTCTATTATCGGCGCAACGCTGGGACTGGGCGTGCGGTCGATGCGGAACGGCCGCGGCGGCAACGTGGACAATTTTGCACGCGGAGTGCCGGACGTGGGAGCTCAGCAGGCGGTCGCCGAGATCATGCAGCCCGTTAAAGAAGAGCAGCAGCGGGAAGAGTTGAACAACTGGGTACCGCAGTCCGCGGGGACCGTCCCCGGCAACGTCGCTCCGCAGATGCCGGAGAAGATGAGCGACGTGTTCAAGCCCGTCGAGCCGCAGCCGGTCGTGCCGGAAACGGCAAAGCCTTTGCCCGGCGCGATGCCGGCGGCGGAGACGCCCGCGCCGACGGGCAGAAAGGCGGAAACAATCGCCGCGGCGAACATGCAGAAGGTCACGAAGATGCAGACTACTGTGCCGACAGTCGGACAGACTGTGCAGGAAGAGGTTATCCCCGAGGACACCGGGGAAACGCTGGACGACCTGCGCACGCAGATGGCGGAGGAGTATCAGAACATCCGGCAGATGGACGCCGAGGAACGCGAAGACCTGCCGCCGTCTACGCTCGCTGACCTGATGGAGCAGTCGGGGCGGAGGTACGAGCAGAGCCCCAACGTACAGGACGTGATCGGGCGTGCGCCTGCAAAAAACAAACGCCAGCCCTTCTCCTTGGGGACCGACGTCGAAAACGCCTTGCAAACGCTGGGAAATATTTACACAGCGGATTCAGGGCGCGATATGAGGATCACCGGCGAGAGGTCCCTGCCGCGAATCAGCCGGGAGGCCGCGTTTATTGAATCGGCTCGCGAAGCGCGGGAACGTATAGCACAGCAGCTTAAGGCCGCCGGGGGCGATGACGAGACGGCGAACGCCGGCGGCGAAGTATGGGCGAACCATCTGCTTGCCCGCGCCCGCGCGCTGGGCATGGACGAATACGGACAGCTGCGCCCTGACGCTCTGACGCCGGCAGAACTGGACAAGCTGAACGTCCGCGGCGAAGAGGACGCGGGACCTGATTGGGGCGGCGACGTTTACGACCAGGCGGTGCGGGATGGGCTGAATATGGACGAGCGTGTGCCCGTCGTCGATCTTTCCGGGGTGGCGGACGGAGCCAAAACCGCCAATGTCAAGACTCTGACAGAACATTTGAAAACACTGATTAAAGACGGCCCTAGCATCTCACGGGATGCTCTTGCATTCCTTAATCTTCCTAAGGATTCGTATCATTTAGGCCATATCGCCCACTCAGGCGCTCCGATTTATCGGAAAGAGAAAAGCATTCGCAACGCATCTGTTTTGTCTCTTCCGGAGCTGATGAAAAACGCTGTTCTCGTGGAAAGCGGGCCGAACAGGAAGAAGAACAAGAAACCCGGCGTTAGAATGTATCACCGCTTTTATGTCCCTGTGGTAACGCGAGAAGGGATAGCTACCGTCCGTATCGTAGCAGAAGAGAAAAATAACAGTGACCGGCTTGTTCCGCTCGATGTCCGCGTTTATGACGTAATTATAAACAAAAGAATCCCCCGCACACAGCCGATTGGTGCTTCGGCGTCAACAGCGGAGGATTCTTTTTCTGGGATCACTATACGCGAAATGCTCCGCGGTGTCAAGGGGATGGACGGGGAATATTACGCGCAGAGTTCTCTGCCGGACACGGAAAGCGAGCGGGAGCGCAGCGCCATCGTCGAAGCCGCCAAAGCGAACGGCACGTACCTGAAAACGTCTTACGGGACGGAGACCAATCTCACGCCGGAACAGTGGGTGCTGGTACGGACGAAGCAATTCAAGGAATGGTTCGGGGACTGGGAGAACGATCCCGAGAACGCCTCGAAAGTGTTGGACGGGAACGGCGAGCCGCTGGTGGTGTACCACGGCAGCACGCACACCGGGTTCTCGACTTTCAGCACAACCGGCGTCGGCGACACTACCGGAGCGGGGGTGTTCTTCTCGGGGCGAAAAGACGTAGCCGCGACGTATTCCGGAAGCGACGAGCTTGTTTCGCGGGAGCCCGGGACTTCCGAGCCGGATCTCTCCGGCGAGGGGGTTTATCCCGTCTTTTTGAACCTCCGCAATCCTTATCGCATTAACGCCGAAGGCAAAGACTGGACAAACGTCGGCGAGATCAGCGTTTACGACAACGAGACCGGTGAAAGCGTTTACGATCGCGACGGCGAACCGTTTAGGACGCCCCGCGAAGCGGAAGAATATATCGAGCGGGATCTGGACGACTATTCCGGGCGTTACGAGGTGTCGTATCCCGCCGGCGAGATGACCACCAACGAGATCGCTCAGAGTGTCGGGGAAGGAAACTACGGCGACGGATTCGACGGCGTGATTTTCGAGAATGTCGTCGATGAAGGGCACTGGGGCAGCGTCGACGCCCCGGGCGACGTATACGTCGCGTATGCACCGAACCAGATCAAGGCCGTCGATAACCGAGGCACATTTTCCTCTACCGACGCGAATATCTACAATCAGCGGCAAAACAAGCTCCGCCGCGGACAGATCCAGATCGGCTCGCACGGCGAGGGGCTGGTGACGCTCTTCAAGCACGCCGACCGCTCCACGTTCTTCCACGAGATCGGGCACATGATGCTGGACGACCTAATCGCCGACGGCCTGCTCGAAAAGGCCAACGCGCGGACTAAGGCCGACCTCGAAACGGTCAGGAAATATCTGGGCATCGAAGACCTGAACCTGTCGAAGCGGCACACGTTCACCGGCAAGAAAAAAGAACGCTACGCCGAGGCGCAGGAGCGCTTCGCCCGCTCGTTCGAAGCCTACCTGATAGAAGGCAGATCGCCGACGGCTGAGATGCGGAGCGTGTTTGCCAAAATCAAGCAGTGGCTGATCGACATCTACCGCGACATCAAACGGCTGGGCGTGGAGCTTTCGCCGGAAGTGCGCGAGGTGTTCGACCGCCTGCTGGCAACGCCGGAACGCGGCGATTTCGGCCCGATCTGGCGCGGGCACGAAGATGAAGCGGCCGTCAAGAAGCTGCGCGACTTCTCCGTCCGCAGCAGCCTGCCGCAGGTCACGGTGACGGCGGAACCTGGGAGCAAGTCCGCCGTCACGCTGATCCGAATCAAAGACATCTACGACAAGCTGCGGGCGATCGCGCCAGTGCGCAAGGGCGTGAGCGCGCCCGCGAACGTGGCGGGGTACTACACGCCGGAGACGGCCGTCGCCCGCGAGCGGCACTGGGGGGATTTTCCCACGGCGCTGCACGAGATCGGGCACGCGCTGGACTACAAGCTGGGGCTGCGCGAGAACGTACGCGACGCGGAAACGTCGCGGCAGCTGTACGACGAGCTGTGTGAGCTGGGCAAGGCGACGTCGCCGCAGAGCGTGAACACGATCTATGAAAAACTCCACGGCCGTTATATGCGCGCTTCGGGAGAAGAAGCGCGGGGCCCCGACGTGAGCGCGGCGGCGCTGAAATTCGAGGAAGCGCAGCGGTACCTGATGAAAGAGGGGATCGCCGAGTACTTCCGCGCTTACGCCTATAACCCCGATCTGATGGAGGTCGTGGCGCCCGAGTACACGAAGCTGTTCCGCGAAGCGCTGGAAGCGCACGAGGAATACCAACAGCCGGTGAGCGAGCTGTTCGACGCGGTGCGGAGCTACAGCGAGCTGACGCCGGAACAGAAGCTGCGCGCCGGCATGATCCGCGGCGACGAAAAGGTCAGGACCCAGAAAGGCTGGCGCGCTTCCGCCGCCGAGGCGTGGAACGGCTTCCGCCAGAAGTTCGACGATCAGCTCCGTTATCTGGAACAGATGCAGAACCTCCTGCGCGACCGCGTGAGGGAACTGGCGAAGGAACGCGGCGGACGTTACGCCGACATGCTCCAGCACGGCGAGCTGAAAGACGAGTTCGCCGTCTACGACATGCTGCGCACGATGCCCGGCTACATGGGCAAGGCGAAACGCGACGTATTGGCGCTGATGGAGCCGGTCAAGAAACTCGGCGACGAGGCGTACGCCAAGCTGACGAGTTACATGAAAGCCATGCGCGCGCTGGACTACTGGGATAACGGGCTGGAACCGGGCATCGGGCTGACGCGCGCGGAAGTGAGCGCGGTCGTGAACCGCACCCGGCACGAGAACCCCGAACTGGCGCGGATCGCCGAGGACATCGCCAAAGCCTACGAAGCGATGGTCGAGCGGACGCTGATCGATTCGGGCGTGTGGAGCCGCGGGCAGTACGAGGAGTACAAAAAGCGCTGGCCGCATTACGTGCCGTTCGTGCGCGTCAACGAGGACGGTTCGGTGACGTCGCCGACGCGCCGCGGCAAGGGCATCGTCAACCTGTCCAACCAGGTGAAACAGGCGACCGGCGTCGGCGCGGCGGACGCGGTGATCGACACCAAGGATCCGTTCGAGATGATGGTCAAAAACGCGCTGGTGTTCAACCAGCTCGCGGAGAAAAACCGCGCCGCTCAGGCGCTGGTGCGCGCCGCGCTGGCCGATCCGGCGCTCTTCGCCGACGTGATCGAACCGGTACAGGGCGGCGAACGAAGCGGCGACACCTTCACGGTCTGGTTCGACGGCACGCGACGGGCGTTCACCGGAGACAAAAAACTCATCGACGCGCTGGCGGCGATGGAACAGGCCGCGGGCATCAGGAACCCGATCTTCGGCAGCCTCGACCGCGCCGCGCAGGGCGCCGCAAATCTGCTGAAGCTGGGCGCGACGCGGGCGAATCCGGCGTTCATCCTCACGAATTTCATCCGCGACGCCATGTATTCAAGCCTGACGAACAGCGCCGAGGGCGTACGGTCGATGCCGTTCTTTGGCACGGTCAAGGGGCTGCTGATGCAGACGGCGAAGGACGAGACTGCGAAACAGCGGATCGCTGACGCGCTCGACCACGGGCTGGCCTATTCGGGCATCACGGAACTGGGGCTGAACGCCTCGGAAAAAGGGATCTCCAAATACGTCGGCAGGGCCATTCATGGGGACAGGGGCTTCCTGCGGAAATTCAAATCATGGTGGAATAACACAATCGGTGCGTTCAACGAGATGATCGAGCTGGCGCCGAAGTTCGCCGAGTACGACCGGCTGGTGAAAGAGGGCTATCCGAAGCGCTACGCCGCCCGCATGGCGCGCGAGGTTAACCTTGATTTCGCGCGTGGCGGCCAATGGGGTAAGGTGTGGAACCGCTACACGGCGTTTTTCAACCCCGCCGTGCAGGGGACGTCAAAGCTCGTTCGTACGGCGGCGGCGCACCCGGGCCGATTCGCGGCGCGCACGGCGATGTACGTGATCCTGCCGTCGCTGATCTCCTGGATGGCCGGGCGCGACGACGACGAGTACAAGCGCATCAGCCGCAACATCAAGGACCGCTACTGGGTCTTCAAGGTCGGCGGCACGTGGCTGCGGCTGCCCAAGCCGGAGCTGGCGGGGCTGTTCGGCTCCGCCGTCGAGCGTGTGCTCGACGCGGCGTTCGAACACGACCCCATGGCGTTCCGCGAACTGGGGCGCAGCGTGTGGGAGGGATTCAGCCCGAACCTGCTGCCAACGTTTGCCGAACCGATCCTGGAGCATCGAATGGGGAAGACGTTTTTCTACGATTCGCCGCTGATCCCGCCACAGCTGGAGAACTTGCCGCCGGAATTGCAGTTCACCAAGAACACGTCGTCGATGGCGAAGTTTCTCGGCAAAGCGTGGGGCGTGTCGCCAATCCTGATCGACCACTACGTCAGCAGCTATGGCGGCGGCGTAGGCGAGTACCTGTCCAAGGCGCCGGACATATTTTTGAAACCGCAGGAAGAGGCGAAGAAGCTCAGTGAAAAGCCGCTGTTCAGCCGCTTTACGGTCGACCCGAACCGCAACAGCGAATCGCTGGCGAAGTTCTACGACCTGCGCAAACAGGCGACGGTGGCCAAAAACGCCTACGATGTGCGCCGCAAGATGGGCGAACAGCCGGAATACTCGGCCGGCGTCCATATGGCGAAAGCGTTCGACCAGTCGGCACGCAAGCTTTCCGACTGGCGCAAAGACATCGCCGCGATCCAGCAGTCGAAGAGCATGACGCCGGAACGGAAACGCGAGGTCATCGACCGCATCCGCCTGAGAATGAACCAGGAAGCGGAAGCGGCGGTCAGGAACTATTTCACCGTGAAGGAAAAGCTCAATCGACGCGAACGGTAACACAAGAGGAGGCTGTTCAAAACAGTCTCCTCTTTATTTATGGAGGTGATCTCATGGAACAAAAAATGCTGTCGGAGCATTTCAGCCGGGGCGAGTGCGCGTGCCGCGATCACTGCGGCTTCGACACGCCCGACCCGTGGCTGCTGGAACTGGCGGAAAAGGTCAGGAGCGTCCTGAAAGAGCCGATGCACGTCCATTCGGTCTGCCGGTGCAAGGCACGCAACGCCGATCAGGGCGGATCGCCGACGTCGAAGCATCTGAAAGGCCAGGCGATGGACTTTCATTGCGAGAAGCTGTCGCCGCTGGCGGTCTACAATACCATCGCCAAGGCGTGGTACGACGGGCGACTGCCCGAACTGGGCGGCATTGGGTTATATAACTGGGGCGTGCACATCGACACGTACCGCGCGCCGGACGGACATCTGAGGACGTGGGATCGAAGAAAAGCGAGGTAGCTATATGCCGGGAGAGGAACAGCACGAGCGGACGTTAATCGACATCGCCATGACGGGAGGTGTGGGAGCGATGCTGGCCATGATTTTTCAGGGAGTGCGCGCCGGCCGGGAACACCTTGGGGAACCGTTCGACGGCTGGCGTTTTACAGTGGGACTGATCAGTGCCGGAGCGATCGGCGCGATCGTCGCGTGGGGGCTGAACGAACTGGGCGTAAGCCGACAGCTGAGCGCGATCATTATCGCCATGTGCGGCTACGTCGGCGGGCCGCTCTTGGACATTGCTTATACGGAGATCCAGGAGACGGTCAAGGCAGCGTTCGACGGCCTGCAGGAATGGCTGCTGAAAGGGAAGTGGGATCGACATGGGCGCGATGAGTAATATTCTTGCTACGATTCTCGAGAAGATAAGCCGCCGCTGGCTGTTATGGCTGGCGGCAAGCGTGATCCTGCTGGCGTTTATCTACTGGCGCCAATATCAGGGATGGCGCGAGACGGACGCGCTGATCTCTCGCCTGCGCGAGAGCGCCGCCACGTCGGAACGCCGGGCGGACGCTATCGTGGACGCCACGCGACAGAGGGAGGTGACCGCACGTGCTGAGGCCAAAAAACGGACTGATGACCTACCTGCTGACCGTCTCGCTGCTGCTCTTGAGCGGATGCTCGCAGAGTACCGCGCAGGACGTTAAGCGCGTCCCCGGCGGCTACCTGCTGAGCGAGCAGGCCATGCGCGACACGGTGGCCGGATGGACGGCGGATCGCGAGTCTGCCCGTGTCCTGCGGCAGGGCATGGACGAGCTGCGGGCGGAAATTGCCGCGCAGGCCGAGGACACGCGGCGGCTGGTCGCAGATCTCCGGCGCGAGCTGGCGGCGGAGCGGGCGGCGTACAATAGACGCATACGGCGCGGAAGGGCGCAGGGGCTGCTGCTGGGGCTGATGATCGGAGCGGCCGGGGTCGCAATCGCAAAATAGTGAGCGGGCATCGTCTGTCATTGACGGTGCCCGCTCTTTTTATTTCGGCATCTCCGGCTCCGGCCGGCCGTCGCGCAAAGCGTCGAGGTAGTCAGCGTACCACTGCATCATCGCCGTGCGTTCCTCGATGTACTCGAAGCGGTTGTAAGCGTTGCGCACCTTGTCGCGCTCCTTGTGCGACAGCTGGCGTTCAATCACGTCGCGGGGGAATCCCATGCCGTTCAGCAGCGTGCTGGCCGTCGCGCGGAAGCCGTGCACCGTCGTCTCCGGCGGACGCTGGTCTTCCGGCAGCGTCGCGCGCAAAGTTTTCACGGCGTTGAGCAGCAGCGTCTTCGGCAGCTGGGCCCCCTTGATATCGGAAGGAAAGATCAGCGCCTCTTTGCTGGTGAATGAACGCATCTTTTGCGTTTCCAGAATCGCCATGGCCTGGCGCGACAGCGGCACCACATGATCCCGTTGTTCCCGCCGGCGCTTGGTGTGGGACGCTGGGATGATCCAAAGGCGTTTTTCAAAGTCGATTTCCGCCCACGTCGCTTGACGCATCTCCTTCTGGCGCACGAACGTGTACATCACAAACAGCAGCGCCAGACGCGTCGTCGGCGTGGAAACGGTGTCGATGGCGCGCATCAGGCGCCCGACGTCGGCAGGATCGGTGACCGCCGCGAAGTGCTGCTGCTCCGTGTCCTCGGGCGAGTCGGGGATCAGCGCGCGCGACAGATTGCCGGCCGGGCTTTTGCCGAGCACTCCTTCGTCGAGCGCGTAGTCGAACAGTCCGGTGACGATGGTCGCGGTGCGCTGGGCCGTCTTGTACGAATGCTCTTTCTGGATCCGCTTCAGATCCACGACCAGCTCGCAGCGTGTCACATCGGCGCAGGGTTTCTGCCGCAGCGCCGCGCTGAAATACGAGAAGCGCAGGCGCTTGATATACTCTTCGTCGGGCGTTTTCTTGCGCACGAATTCCGTCAGCCAGCGGTCGGCCAGCTGCTGCAAAGACGGTCCGCGCAGCGCCCGCCCGTTCAACAGCCCTTCGGCGATGTTGCTCGCCTCAATGCGGGCGTCTTTCAGCGACATGTCGGGATACCTGCCGATCGTCCGGCGAGCCTCCACGCCGCCGATGCGCGTGCGGATGACCCACTTCTTCAACCCGCTGGGGTAGACGCGCAGATACAGACCATTCGCCGTATCGGCGAGGACATATGCCTTGGCTTCCGGCTTTGCCTGGTCGATCGTCACCTTCGTCAGCGGCGTGCCGTCGGCCTTCTTTTTCTTCCCCGTTCGATCGAGCATTTCCAACGCCTCCGTTTCAAGTCACCGATTTTAGCGGTGACTCGAAACGACAGGTCAGTTTTAAGTCACCACTTTACGTCACCGATCGAGCACAATAACAATCAATGACACCTAACGACTTTAAACGAATTATAACAGACAGAGACGTTGCGCCGCAATGTCTCTGATCTTTAATCTTCGCTGAAAAACATTGCTTGTCAACGGCAAAAAGATAAAAAAATGGAGCCGACTCCCGGATTCGGACCGGGGACCCCATCCTTACCATGGATGTGCTCTACCTACTGAGCTAAGTCGGCTTAAAAATGGTGGTAGCGGGTGGATTTGAACCACCGTAGGCTCTCGCCGTCAGATTTACAGTCTGATGCCATTGACCACTCGGCCACACTACCACGTCGTATGAAGTTGTCAAAACTGGAGCCGGCGATCAGAGTCGGACTGATGACCTGCTGATTACAAGTCAGCTGCTCTACCAACTGAGCTACGCCGGCCTGACAGGAAGACATTATAAAGGGTTTTCGTCAAAAGTCAACGGGCAAATGCAAATTTCTTCGTTCGCGGCGTGCGGTGAAATTCTTCAAGGTAAATGCAACGCAACATCCGGTACCCCGTTGCATTAAATCTGAATTAAAAGAAGCTTGCATTTAGTCTGAATTGATGAAAGACCTTTCTTACGAGACAACAGATCTCGGAAAGGAGTTCATCATCATGAACAAACATTTGACTCTGGCTGAAAGAAAAGCCATTGAAAGCGCCCTCAACCGGCGAGAATCTCTCAGAAGTATTGCCTCAACAGTTCTGAAGTCGCCGAGTACGATCTCCAGAGAGATCAGAAAACATGCAGAGACTGTCTTCAAAGGCTGTTATGGCCGGACAGCAAACTGCTGCCTTCACCGGTATGACTGCTCCGTTACTTCCCTTTGTAACACCTCTCCGAAATGCCGTTCACTGTGTTTCCGGTGCTCAAGATGTAATACGATGTGTCCTGACTTTAAGGAGGAGGTCTGCCCGCAGCTTTCGGTTCCTCCGTATGTCTGTAACGGCTGCCCCAACCGTCACCGCTGCACTTTAAAAAAACGGATCTATTCTGCTAAATCTGCAAATGACTCTTACGAGAAAACTTTGCATGAGGCTCGTGAAGGCTTCAATATCTCCGATGCCGAGCTTGC
>NZ_RAWT01000124.1:0-327 GCF_003612005.1 Pyramidobacter sp. CG50-2 | reverse complement strand
ACACACGAAGTGGGAGTGTAAGTATCACGTGGTATTTGCGCCGAAGTATCGCCGCCAGATCATCTACGGGAAGATCAAACAAGACCTTGGTTTGATGCTGAGAAAACTGTGCGCGTACAAAGAAATTGAAATATTGGAGGCGGAAGCATGTAAAGATCACGTTCACATGCTCCTGAGTATACCGCCCAAATACAGCATATCACAGGTGATGGGTTACTTGAAAGGTAAAAGCAGCCTGATGATTTACGAAAAGTACGCGAATCTGAAGTACAAATATGGCAATCGACATTTCTGGTGCCGCGGTTATTACGTAAGCACGGTAGGACG
>NZ_RAWT01000021.1:0-38001 GCF_003612005.1 Pyramidobacter sp. CG50-2 | reverse complement strand
TTTCAGTTGAGGGGCACTTTTGTATGCTCTTTTTTCGGACAATTTCCTCGTAACAGCTTTTCATCCCCTTGAATTTGCTCCGTTAGCGCAATCTTGATCGTTATTATGTGTTCGTAATGACTGCTTGCTGCTTTTGTCCTGTCAAAGTAAATGCAACCCCGTCGCATTTACTTTGACGAGGTTGCATTTACTCTGAAAATTTACCAAAAGAATTGAGCAAAAACATTTTCAGACAGCAAAATGCCTGAAGCGAAAAACAATAAACCGCGAAAAAATGCGGGAGCGGATAGCCGGCAGAGGCCGGGCATTCGCTCCCGCATTTTTTCGCGGCGTCCAGCGCGGGATCCCGCGCCGGCAAAACTAACGCCGTGAATTTTCCGAGAAGGGATCGTCGTCCGGGTCGTCGTTCCAGCGGTACTCGATCTGGCGCGCGATCTCCGCCGCCCGTTCGCGGCCGAAGCGGTCGGCGACGAAGCCCAGCGCCATGTCCATGCCCGCGGAAACGCCCGAGGACGTGTAGAATTTGCCGTCTTTCGTCCAGCGCGCGCGGTCGCGCCACAGGACTTTTTCGCCGCACGACGTGGCCCAGGCCAGGGCGCGCTTGTTCGACGTGGCTTCGTGCCCGTCCAGCGCGCCGCACCCGGCCAGCAGCGCCGAGCCGGTGCAGACGGACAGGCAGTAGGTGGAAGCGTCGGCCAGTTCCCGCAGCATGGCGAGAAACTCTCCGTCGCCGGCCAGCGGCCGCGTACCCCGGCCGCCCGGCAGCAGCAGCGCGCCGCGCGGGTCGGCCGCCGAGAGCGGTTCGGTGAGGACGCGCAGCCCCTGGGCGTTGATCACCTCGCCGCCGCCGCGCGAGAACCAGCGCAGCCGGTAGTCGCCGATGTGAGCGAGGATCTCCGCGGGGCCGAAGACGTCGAGCGTCTCGTAACCTTCGAAAAGGAACGCGTTCACGTCGAGCGAACGTCCGGGCAGGTCGGTCTTCTCGCGGCGCAGACCGCGGTATAGTCCGTCCTCCACGGTCCCGGCGGCGCGGAAGCCGAGATTCTCGTAAAAACGGTTCAGTTTCGCGTTGTCCGCGGCGCAGTCGAGGCGCAGCGCGCGTTTTCCCAGCGCCGCCGCCCGCTCGCCGGCCAGCCGCAGGAACTCGCGTCCCGCACCGCGGCCGCGCAGCGACGAGACCAGGTTGTGCACGGACAACGCCGGCAGCGGCGCGTCGCGCCAGCGCAGATCCTCTTCGAGCAGGACCGCCGCCGCGACCGCTTCGCCGCCGTCGTCGAGCGCGAACAGTTTGCCCTCGCGCAGCATCCGCTCGTAGTAGCCGCGCGGGTAGACTTCCCGGTAGTTCGTGACGTTCCACTGCCGGATGCCCGTTTCGTCCATCCAGCGGATGCGCGCGTCGATCAGCGCTTCGATCCGTTCCAGGTCGCCGCCGCGGGCGGCGCGAAATCGAGAGGTCATGAGAAAATCCCCTGTCTGAGAACGTCCGTTATTCCGTTTTCAGCCACTCTGCGACGCCCTCGTCCGTCAGCTTGTTGGCGTCAAGGCAGTCCTTGACGTCGCCGGCGCAGTGGGCGCGGATCTTCCCCGCGCTGCCGCGCGGGCCGCTGCCGCCGTGCGTGCAGAACGGCCAGACCGTCTTGCCGGAAAAGTCGTACTGCGACAGGAAGCTGACGACGGCTTGCGGGCAGGTGAACCACCACACGGGAAACCCCAGCGCGACGCGGTCGTAAGCGGCGAAGTCCTCCACGCGGCCCGTCAGCTTGGGCAGCTCGCCGGTGAGCTGTTCTTTTTTGCCGACGATCACCGTGCCGGCGTAGCTTTGCGGATACGCCTTCTCCGTCTTGATCTCGAACAGGTCGCCGCCCGTAACGCGCGCGATCTGCTCGGCTTTGCCCCGGGTCGTGCCCGATTTGGAGAAGTACGCGATCAAAAGTTTAGCCATGAAAACCATCCTTTCCGCAAAAAATTTTCGCAGCGCGGCGGACGGGCGTTTGGCGCGAAGAACGCGCGCCCGGCTTGGCCGCGTCTTTATTGTATCATGCGGACCGTTTCTCCTGCGCGGCGGCGGGAAGAGACTTTTCCACAGCGCGCGGCCCGTTCCGTCTTTTTCGACCGACGACAAAAGCCGCCGCTGTCCAGCCCGCCGCGATAGGTTGATTGTCGGCGGAACTATGCACGCCGGGACGCCCGGGGCATGTGGAAAACGCGGTCTGATCTTTGGCTCCACGGGGACTTTTGAAACCACGATGCGAAGACTATCCACAGAAGCGGCACATTATCCACAAAATAATGTGTATAAGTCGGCTTGATTGTCGATAGTCTTTCCGCAATAACGCGGAGGTTTTCTGGCGATAAAAGTTTTGATACGTCCGTTCCCGGCCTCAAAACGAGCGGAGCCGCCGCGTCCGGCTTGACAACGTTCCGTTGCTTCGATATCTTCATGGGCAGGAAATTCTTGAAGAAGGAGGCGTTTCCCTTGCGTGACTCAAAAAAAATCTCTGCTGCGCCGCCGACCTGCGGACGCGGCCCCGCAGGCGCTTCGGCGGGAGCGGCGCGATGAGACGCGAAGCCGCCGCCCCCTTTTTCTCCATGCTGCGCGGCATGGCGGCTGCGGTCGCCGCGCAGCTTGCGGGCGGGTTCGAAGAAGCCGAGGTCCGCGCCATGCTGGCGCGGGCGGACGAAGCATTTCAAGCCGACATCCCGTTCATTCCCGAGGTCGGCGCCGACAACCCCTGGCTCAAGAGCCTCGTCGGCGTCGCCTGGCTGTCGGGCGTGTGGCTCCAACTGGAAAAGCGCGGCTGGAGCCTGCCGCGCATCTCCCTGGCGACGCAGAAAGCGCTGGCCGCTTTCGCCCAATCCAGCCTTCCCGCGGAAAAGCGTTCCGCCATGGGCGCGGCCATGTGCTCGCCGGAGCTGGCCGAAAAGATCGCCGCGCGCTCGCGCGAACGCCGCTTCCCTGACGACTGGCTCGTCGAAGCTGTGTTGCCGCGCGAAGGCGAATCTTTCGACGTCGGCTACGACGTCTTCAAGTGCCCCGTCGTCCAGTACCTTGAGGAGCGCGGCCTGCGGCGCTTCGCCGCCTGGTTCTGCCGCGACGACTACCCGCTCCATGCCGCCATGGGCGTCCGCCTCGAACGGACGCGGACGCTCGCCGACGGGGCGGACCGCTGCGATTTCAGGCTGAAACTTTGTGAAGAACCGTTCACACAGATCATGGAGTAGTCGCCGCGTTTTGCTTGACAAGGTCCCGCCGTTTGATTATCTTAAAGCGGCAAAAACATCTTTTGACTTTTTACAGGAGGCGATTTGTTTGAAGAACCTGAAACGGCTTTTGGGAGCGCTGGCCCTGCTGACGGTCCTGGCGGCTTCCGCCTGGGCGGCGCCCAAGAACGTGACGCTGGTGCTGCTCCGTCACGGCGAGAGCGAATGGAACCTCGAGGACCGCTTCACCGGCTGGTCCGACGTGCGCCTGACCCGCAAAGGCGTGAAAGGCGCTTTCAACGCCGGCATCGCCATGAAGAACGCCGATCTGACGTTCGACGTCGTGCACACCTCGCTGTTGAGCCGCGCCATCGCCACCGCCTGGCTGGCCATGAGCGCCCTGGACTGCCGCTGGCTGCCCGTGGAGAAGTTTTGGCGCCTCAACGAGCGCTGCTACGGCGACCTCGAGGGCAAGACCCGCACGGAAGTGGCCGAAGCCGTCGGCAAGGAGCAGGTCGACATCTGGCGCCGCAGCTACGACGTGCCGCCTCCGGCCCTGGCCTACGAGGACCCTCGTTCGCCCGTGCACGATCCCCGCTATGCCAACCTTGACCGCCGCTTTATCCCTCAGGCCGAGAGTCTCAAGGACGTGATCGCCCGCGAAGCGCCCTATTGGAGCGACACGCTCGCCCCCACGCTCCGCGCCGGCATGAACGTGCTCGTGGTCGGTCACAGCACCGCCCTGCGCGCCCTCTCCTCGTGGGTCGAGCCTCACCTGACCCCGGAAGAGCTGCAGAAGCTCGAGATCCCCAACTCCACGCCCGTGGTCTACAATCTCGAGATCAGCGACGACGGTTTCAACGTCGTCTCCCGCGAAGTCATGAAGGTCGAAGACGTGCCTTTGCCGCCGCCTCCCGAGGCCGACAAACCCGCGGAAAAGCCGGCCGAAGCTCCCGCTCCGGCCGCCGGCAAATAACCGCGGACACAACTGAAAACATCGAAAACGAAAAAGCGGCCGAGGGGCGATGAATTGGACTTCACCGCCTTGCGGACGCTTTTATCGTTTCGTCATATTTTTTGAGTACGTTACCCGAACGCCGTCGACGACTGGCTCCAAGACAAAATGTTCCACGTGGAACATTCCGTACGATTTCGTTGAGGACTTTGCCGCGATGGCGGTATTTTCTGTCTACGGAAAAAAGCTCGCCTCACATCGATAACATCAAGAGGTCCCCATCGCCGCGATTCCCGCGATCCATTTCCGGAAATACGGGCATTGCCCCATTATGACATCCAGCCCCATATCGATTGAAAGCAGCGAACCGTTGATGATCTTGGCGTAACGTGGGATAAGAGCTTCAAGTCGCTTCGACGGCGCGGTTTCGGGAGAATCGTCGATATGTTCTGGCGTGGGGTAGGAATCCCGTATTTTCCGAACGCGGCTCACGACGTCATCATCAGCAATGAGGCGGAACGACTCCGGACGTGAAAATAGTATTCCCTCGAATTCGTGCACCATAAAGTGGAAGTGGCAGTTCGCTTCGCCGATATCGGCATCGATGGCGGACTCTATCGCCTCCATGCGCTCATAGAGATCCCGAATATCGGAGGCAATGCCCGGTGTATTTTCCGGCATGGCTAAATAATCGAACATGGTCGTCACGTATTCGCTACGATGCTGCCTGCAGAGCATGGTGAGTTCCTTCCTGATCTTCGCGTAGTCTCTCACCCCGCCCCTGTACTTCTTGACCGCCGTGCGCTTCGTCTGGCAGACGATCGGGACGACGATAATGCCGATATCGAGTAAATAAGGGTACAGCACTTTGTCGACAAAGGATTCTTCCGTCTGGCCTTCGCAATAAATATAGACCCGCGTCATTGTTAAGGCCGACCTCCCAGCAGATTCTTTTTCCACAGCTCCCCCAGAGAGTAATCCTCCTCGAGCCACGCCTTCAAAGCGTCCGCGTCCAGCCGTTTGAATTCCGATCCGTTTTCGCCCCTGTCAACGACGATCACGTCTTCGGCGTCGAATTCGTTGAGCAGCTCGACGGACTGGGTCGATACGATGATTTGCTTTTCGTCCGCAAGCTGCCGTACCATTTCGGAAAAGATGGCGATCGCATAGGGATGGAGTCCCAGTTCCGGCTCGTCGACAACAATCGTGGCCGGCTGCAGTTCATGAGGCTGAAGAAGCAGCGTCGCCAGACAAATGAAGCGAAGCGTGCCGTCCGAAAGCTGGGAAGCGTTGAAGATGTCGTCGCAACCGACCTGGCGCCATTTCAGCACGATCTGCTCCTCGTTGCCCTCCTGCGGTTCGAGAACGAAATCGGAAAAATACGGAGCGATCAGACGGATCGTCCGAACTATTTCATCGTAGTCCCGTTTATAGCTGTTTTTCAAGCGATACAGGAACGCGGCCAGATTCGCCGCGTCGTACATGAGGACTTTGCTGTTGGAAATATTGTGCTCCTGCTTGACCCTCGCACTCCGCCCCGTGTCATGAAAATGGTAGACCCGCCAGTTCTGTTTTTGCAGAATGGGAATGACGTACTGATCGATATTGTTGCCTGCGCCATTCTCCCACATCGATTCGCCGTGCCCTCGGCCGACGTTGCTCTCGTTCTCCCATTGTCCGTGATAACAAAAGTATTCCTTGCGGAAAATTAGCCTGTTGTCGTCGGTCGGGACCAGGATAAAGCCATAGGAATTATGACCGAAGAACACCTCGAAAGCGAGCTCGTCCGTCTCTTTACGGCCTTTGTAGAGAAGCGCATTTACGCCGCTCTGAGCGACAAAAACCTGGAGATTTTTCGACAGGATGTTCTGCAGCAGAGAAAAGGCGGAGATAAAGTTGGATTTTCCCGCGCCGTTGCTGCCGATAAGGACATTGATCCTGCCGAAATCAAGGTCGCAATCCTTAATGGACTTATAGCCGCTGATTTTCATCCGGCTCAGCTGATCGCCTTGCAAAAGCATGGATGTTTCACTCCCCTTCATGAGATCTTAAGGTAACGGACAGAGTCTTTTTCGCGGATCGCTTCGCGATTTCCCCGCCGCTCCCCCGCTACGATAAAATCTGCGTCTGGTCTTCGCCGTCGTCCTCGAAGACGAGATACTCGTCGAAGTCGAGCCACAGCTCTTCGCCCTCGGGGATCTGGCCGTAAGTGTGGCCGGCGGCGATCACGCGCACATCGGCGGCGCCGATGCGCACGCGGCAGTCGTTGGTGTCGCCGAGATAATAGGCTTTGGCCAGCGCGCCCTTGAGCACGCCGCGGTCGCGGCGCATGACCATGTTCTCGGGGCGCACGGCCACCACCACGGGACCGCGCCGCCCGCCGCCGTACGCCATCCACTGGCCGCCGGGAAAGTCGACGCGCCCTTCCGAGGCGTCGCCGCGGATGAAGTTGATCTTGCCGACGAAATCGGCCACGAATTGATTGGCCGGGCGACGGTAAACGTTCGTCGGCGTGTCCATCTGCTGCACCGCGCCTTTGTTGAAGACAATGACGCGGTCGCTCATGGCCATGGCCTCGGTCTGGTCGTGGGTGACGTAGACCACGGTGATGCCGAAGCGGCGCTGCATGTCTTTGATCTCGAAGCGCATCGATTCGCGCAGCTTGGCGTCGAGGTTGGAAAGCGGCTCGTCGAGCAGCAGCACGCGTGGATTGCACACCAGCGCGCGCCCCAGCGCGACGCGTTGCTGCTGACCGCCGGAAAGCTCGTTGGGCAGGCGCTTGACGTACTGCGTCAGGTGAACGGCCTCCAAAATGTCGAAGACGCGCTTCTTGATTTCGTCGCGGGGCAGGCCCTGGATCTTGAGCGGATAGGCGACGTTGTCGAACACGTTCATGTGCGGCCACACGGCGTAGGTCTGAAAGACCATGCCGATGTTGCGGCGGTTGGGCGGCACGAATTGCCCGCGACCGCTGACCACCGCGTCGTCGATGAGGATCTCGCCCGAAGTGGGCTTCTCGAAGCCGGCGATCATGCGCAGCATCGTGGTCTTGCCGCAGCCGGAAGGTCCCAGCAGCGTCACGAACTCGCGATCGCGGAAGACGCTGCTGAACTTTTGGATCACCTGCGCGCTGCCGTAGGATTTGGTCACTTCGTTCAACGTAATCGAGGACATGCGAAAAGCGCTCCTTGTCTAAATCGAGAACTCGCCCTTGGTGAGCTTGTTGAGGATCCAGTTGACGACGGCCACCAGCCCGAGGATCCCCGTGGCGATGGCCGCGGCGGTCTGCTGGCTGTGGTAGGTCTGATAGGTGAACAGCTCGTAGCCGATCGTCTTGGTGTCGGTGGAGTAGAGCAGCGTCGACATGGTCAGCTCGTAGAAGCTGGGCATGAAGATCAGAAACCACCCCGCCACGATCGACGGCGCGATCAGCGGCAGCGTCACGTCCCTGAAACTGCGCAGCCAGCCCGCGCCGGAAATCAGCGACGCCTCTTCCAGCGACGGGTGGATCTGGCTCATGGCCGACACCACCGTGCGCATTCCCATCAGCAGATATTTGATCATGTAGGCGACGATCATGATCGTCAGCGTGTTGTAAATGTTGATGCCGAAGCGCCCCGACATCGTCATGATCAGCGCCAGGGCGATGACCACGCTGGGCGTTCCGCTGCCGACCGTGATCAGAAAGTCGGGGATGCGCCGTCCCTTGGCCTGCGTGCGCGTCAGCAGCCAGGCCATCGCGCAGGAGATCGCCATGCCCGCCGTGGCCGCCGCCGAGGCGGCGACGAGGCTGTTCTTGGCCGTGTCGAGGATGCCCTTGCGCGTGAAGAGGATGTGCCAGTAGCGCGTCGTGAAGTTGGAGGCCGTCAACGCCTTGCCGAGGTTCTTCGTGAACGACGTCATCGCCACCGTGGCGAACGGCAGCACCACCACGACCAGCGCGAACAGCGCCACCAGGACCGTGACCGGCAGACGCCAGCGCCCCAGCTCGACGATGTTGGGGCGCGTCGACTTGCCCGACACGGTGATATACTGCTTTCTGCCGCACAGGAACGTCGACGCGTAAAGCACCAGATTGGCGATCAGCATCAGCGACACCGCCAGCGTGGTGGCGTCCGTCAGGCCTTCCGCCGAGCCCACGTAAACGTAGTCGATGATGCGCGTCGTCACCGTGTCGATCTGCCCCGGCGCGCCGATGATGGAGGGGATGCCGTAGCACGACGCCGCCGAGACGAAGACCAGCAGCCCCGCGGCGACGATCGACGGCAGCATGATCGGGAACGTCACCGTCAGCACCGTCTTCAGCGGCGAGGCGCCCGAGATCTTCGAAGCCTCTTCCAGCGAGGGATCCATCTTCTCCATGGCGCGCGAGATGGTGATGAAGGCGTAGGGATAGTAAAACGTCGTCAGCACCCAGACCAGCCCGCCGATGCTGTAGATGTTGAACGGGTTTTCCGCCAGTCCGAAAAGACGCGCCAGCCACACGTTCAGCGTGCCCACGCGCGGGTTGAGCAGCCGCAGCCAGGCCATCGCCCCCACGTAGGGCGGCACCATGTACGTCGTCACGAACAGCGTGCGGAAGAACCGCCGTCCGTACATGTCGGTGCGCCCCACCAGCCACGCCAGCGGAAAGGCGATCAGCACGCCGAAGACCATCGACAGCCCCGCCGTCGCCAGCGTGTTGCGCAGCGCTTCCCAGTTCAGCTTGTACGTGTAGATGCGCTCGAACGCGGCCAGCGAGAAGGCGCCGTCGGCGAAGAACGAACGGACGACCAGATAGCACATCGGAAACACGTTGAACAGAACCAGAAAGCCGACGATCGCGAGGATCAGCAGCGCCTTCGCGTCGAACCGGAAACGGCGCGGATTTTGTATTGTTGGTGGATTTCCGCTCGCAAGCACCCAAACAGCCCCGCCTTCAGAAGATTTTGTCTGCGCGCCCCGCGGACGCCGAGCGCCGGAACGCCATTATTATACAGGAAATCGGAGCGCGAAAGCCTTCCGCGCTCCCCGACCGATCCATCATACGTTCATCGCCGGGTTCCGTCAAACGGAATCATTGCCGCCAACGCGAAAAGCCTGACGACCGAAACGGCCGTCAGGCTTTTCGCATAACTCTCTTGCGGAGGCGGGACTTCTGTTTTTTTCGATTCTCCGCCCTGCCGTGGTATTTGTTTGACCCTACTTGGCGGCGTTCTTGACGCGCTCTTCGAAGTTGGTCCTCAGTTCGGCGCGCTCGTCGAGGCAGCGCTGCCAGTTCACGGGCATGGAGTCGGCGACGATGTCCGCCGTGGCGATCGCGTCGTAGGGCGCTTCGGGATAATCCTTGCGCACGGAGTGCATCCATGCCTTGACGATGTACTTCTGCCCCTCCGCGGAGAGGAACCAGTCGGTCAGCTCTTCGCAGACTTTTTCGTGCCCGTGGGCGCTCCACTCGTTCTTCACGGTCATGATCGGCGAGGGCACGCAGATCGTGCCGTCTTCGGGATAGATCACTTCGATGGCGCTGTCTTCCTCTTCGCGCTTTTTCAGCACCGACTCTTCGAGGATCATGATCTCCTTGCATTCGCCCGTCTCCAGCTTGGTCAGCGCCACCGAGCCGGATTCGACCATGACGCGGTTGGCGCCCAGTTTGTCGTAGTATCCGTAGCCGTATTTGTCCTTCAGCGCCGAGATGGCGACGAGCGCCGTGCCCGACGTGAGCGGGTTCGACATGGAACCGACGCCTTTCATGGATTCACCGGCGAAATCGCCGAACGTGCGGGGCACGTCTTCTTTCTTGTACTTCTCGGGATTGTACGCCAGGATCATGTTGCTGACGCGCACGGGATACCAGCAGCCTTCGGGGTCGTATTCGAAGGCCAGATGCGCCGCTTCCTTGGAGAGGTAGGGATGGAGGACGCCCTTCGCCTTGAGCTCCAGCGCGTAGGACGGGTCGGCCACCATGAGGATGTCGCAGCCCAGCTTTTGAGTGTCCATCTCCGCCGCGATCTTGGCCTGCAGCGTGCCGGTGCCGCCGTAGAAGAACTCGACGTCGTAGTCGGGGAACTTCTCCGCGAGCACGTCGGTCATCGCCTCGATGATGTCCTCGTACATCGAGGTGTAGATCGTCACCTTGGGCCTTTCAGCCGCCCAGGCCGCGCCTGCCGCCATCCACGCCGTCAGAATCAGAACCGCAAACTTTTTCATGTGCATCCTCCCGAACCGTTGATTTTTATGGTACGGCCCCAGTCTAACACAAAGAAAGGAAAAATGCAGACGCGCCTTTCGGCTCGCCGAAGCGTAGGGCGCGCTCCGGGCGCGTGTCATTGGAGCGAGCTTCAGTGTTATACTGACGCCGGACGGCGGGATCCCGTCCCCGGTCAAAAAAGTTTTCACACAAAAAGGAGTGGTTCCACATGAAAAAGTGCATTCTCGCGCTGAGCGTCCTGGCCCTGGCCGCCGGCTGCGCCCTGGCCGCGCCGCGGGGCAAAGCGCTCGTCGCCGTGTTCTCCAAGACCGGCGAGCAGTACAATGTCGGCGTCATTCAAGAAGGCAACACCATGATCGTCGCCAAGATGATCGCCGCTGCTGCCGGCGCCGACCTGTTCGAGATCAGGACCGTCAACGCTTACCCCGAAGGCTATGACGAAACCACCGACGTCGCCAAAAAGGAACTGCGCGCGGGCGTGCGCCCCGAACTGGCGGAGGACAAAGATATCGGCGCCTACGACACCGTCTTTCTCGGTTATCCGATCTGGTGGGGCGAAATGCCCATGGCCGTGTTCACCTTCCTCGAATCCCACGACTGGAAGGGCAAAACCGTGATCCCGTTCGCCACCCACGAAGGCAGCGGCATGGGGCGCACGCAGGAGTCGCTGCGAAAAGCCCTGCCCGACGCCACAGTCCTCGGCGGCCTTGCCGTGCGCGGCGCCGTCGCCCAGAACGAACGCACTCAGGCCCAACAGGCCGTGACCGAGTGGCTCGCGAAACTGGGGTTTTAAAAAGGCATTCCTTGTTGACTCAAAGGCTGATGCTTATCCTTAATCGGAATCGAATGACTTAACAGCGAACTGCTAGCGCCTCGAAGAAGCCCAGTTGCTTGCAGCCTCCAACGAACTATGTTAATGCTTTTTGTCAAAAATCAGTGTGACATATATCGCGTTTCCGGAGGCGTCAGGAACTTCCTGATGCAGAAGTGTGACGCGCGGTAAACGCCGCGGGATGTCATGGCGAGGAGGCGGAAGCCGCCTCAAAAGTTTTTTCCCCTTTTTGCCATGCCATGATGGCTCGAAAGAGCCGAAGCTCTTTGGGACAAAAATATAAATTATAATTTGCATTATGTATTTATAAAAACCTCATCGACAGCGTCACGCAGAATTATAATTCGTTCGAAAAGCTCTGCGCTTTTTCAACCTGTCCGAAGAGGTTTTTATAAATGGCTGAAATTCAGCAAATTCTCGTGCCGGAATATTTTCCAAAATTCCAGTGCAAGTGCGGCGCCTGTCGGTCGTGCTGCTGCAGTGGCTGGGGCGTCAGCGTGTCGCGGACGGATTACTTCCGCCTCCTGGGGATGAACTGCACGGCCTCGCTGCGCAAGCGTCTGGACCGGGCTTTTTCCGTGCTCCCCGACGCGACGCCCGAGCGTTACGCGGGGCTGAACCACGACTGGCGGGGGCGCTGCTACCTGCAGAGGGAAGACGGGTACTGCGCGCTGCAGCGGGAGCGCGGCGAAGCGGCGATCCCCGGCGTGTGCCGGCTCTATCCGCGCGGTCTGCGCGCCGCCTTCGAAGGGGAATGCGCCTGCGCCAACAGCTGCGAGCGCACTCTGGAGCTGCTTCTGGAGCAGCGGGAGCCGCTGCGCTTTTTGCTCATCGAAAAGCCCGCTTCGCTGCCCGACTTCCGGATCGGAGAGAATCCCGAAGCGGCCCGCCGCGACCGGGAACGGCGCGACCGTTGTCTGGCGATCTTACAGGATCGCCGCCGCTCCGTGCCGCAGCGTCTGATGGATTTGGGCGCGTTGGCCGGGCTTGTCTCCGCAAGCCCGGAGCCCGACCGCGCGGAATCGTTCCGCCTCTGCGCGCTGCTGTTGAGCGAGCTGGCCGGCGGCAGCCTGAGCCTGAGCGGCTATGCCAGCGAAGCTTTCGCCTTGTACGGCGTTCCTTTCGCGGCGGGCTCGTTCAAAGCGGTCTCGGCCGCGGAGCTCGCGCCCGCCGTGGAGAGATACGTCCGCTTCTCGGACGAATTCGCGGCGGATTTTCCCGTCTGGCCGACCTTCGCCGAACATCTGTTGGTGAATCACGTCTTCTTCGCCGGCTTTCCCGGCTCCGCCGCGGCGGAATCGATGAAAAAAGAGCTTGCCGCTTTTTGCGCCGTCTACGCGCTGACGCGCTTCATGGCCGTGGGCTGGACGCGGGAACATCGGAGCGCAGAGGCGTTGGTCGACGTCTGCGCCGCCGCGTTCCGCTTCATCGAGCACGGCAGCTTCGCCCGGAACGCGCCCATCGTCCTGCGCGAAGCCCGCGCCCTCTCGCCCGACGGCGTGGCGAAGCTGGCGCTGGGGTAAAAAAATGAAAACGCAAAGGCAGGAAAGGGAGAACGTTCTCCCTTTCCTGCCTTTGCGTTTCGTGAATCGTCCGGTTATTTGGCGATCTTCAGCGCGTGGTTCTTGGCGATCAGGTCGATGAAGACCAGATCCTGATCGTTGTCGTTGCGCAGCGCGTGGCTTTCGCCGGGGCCGGCGATGGTGACGGATTTTGGCCCGACTTCGATCTCCTTGCCGTCGCTGCCGGTGAAAACGCCCGTGCCGGCGATGATGATGTAGGTGTCGTCGTTATCGACGTGCGGATGCATGCCGATGGAAGCCCCCTTCTTCAGGGTCATCCGGCCGATCTCCTTGATGGCCTGATCGTCGGTGGCCTGCTCGCGGCGGAAGGCGAACTTGCCGTAGAGCACGCCCGTGCCCTTGCCTGCGCCGGCCTTCTCGACGTTCTTGTCGAAAAGGTCTTTCAGCTGGAAACATTGACCGGTGGGGTTCTGCGCGATCGCCTCGAGATTGGCGGCGTTGTTCTTGGCGATGATGTCGAGGAAGACGAGGTCTTCCTTGTAAAGGTTGGCGAGGCCGTGAGCCTGTCCCGGGCGGGCCAGCGTCATGTCGCCGGGGCCGACGACCCAGGCGTTGCCGTTGCCGTCGGTGAAAACGCCCTTGCCGGAGATGATCAGGTAGGCGTCCTCGTTGTCCTTGTGGGCGTGCAGGCCGATGTAGGCGCCGGGTTTCAGCGTCATCCAGCCGATCTCCTTGATCGCGTCGTCTTCGAGCGCCTGTTCGCGGCGGAAGGCGAACTCGCCGTGCAGCGTGCCCATGCCGCCGCCGGCTCCTTCCTTGTCGAGGACGAAGAGCTGTTCGGCCGTGTAGCACTGGCCGTGCTTCTGCGGCTTCAGCTCCACGGCGGCGAAGGCCGCGCCGGCGCCCAGCAGCGCGGCAGCGAGACAGATCCCAGTGAGATACTTCTTCATCAAAAACTCCTCCTTTGGAAATAAAGATAGCGTTAAACATGAAAAGTTTACAATTGATTTCAGAAAAATTCAAGCCTGAAAATGCGGAAGAGGGAAGCGATCCTTCGTGACATGAAAACGAAATCGCTTTTGCGGAGCCAGCGGAAAAGAAGCGTTCTCTTTCACTGAGTACGTTCCTGTGGTAGAATTTTCTTGATTAAACAAGACTAACTAAGGAGGGATGACTTCAATGAACTCTTCAAAAAAAGCGGACTACGGCAACTGGGTCCCACGGAAGCTGATGAACGCCTTGTGGGGAATCTTCCTGGGGCTGCTGTTCCTTGTGATCCTGAACGCGCTGTTCTGGCGCGATGCGGCCGCGGCGCTGCTGCTGGGCGCGTTCAGCGCTCTGTCGTTAGCTGCCGCCGCGTACATGCAGTACTGCCGGAGGACGATCGACCTGCGCGGCGGCGGCCTTTCCGGGAAGTTCTACGACGAGCTGCTGGATCACCTTGCCTGGCAGGGGCAGGGACGGCTGCTGGATATCGGCTGCGGTTCGGGAGCGCTGTCGATCTGCTGCGCGCGCCGCTTCCCCGCCGCGCAGGTTATCGGCGTCGATTACTGGAGCGGCGTGTGGGATTACTCGCAAAAACAATGCGAAGAGAACGCCCGACTCGAAGGCTGCGACGGCCGGGTCGGTTTTCGGCACGGCGATGCGGCCCGTCTGGAGTTCGCCGATGAAAGTTTCGACGCCGCCGTCAGCTGCTTTGTCTTTCACGAGGTGAAGACGATCTCCGGACGGTCGAAACGCCCCGTCGTCGAGGAAGCGCTGCGCGTGGTGAAAAAGGGCGGAAGTTTCGCCTTCGTCGACCTGTTTGATCGGTCGGCGCTCTATGGCGACATGGGGGAGTTCGTGCGGCGGCTGAAAGACAGCGGCCTGCGGGAAGTGAATTATATCCCCCGCGCCGGCGCGGCCTTTGTTCCCGCGCTCGCGCGCCCCGTGATGGCGTCGGGCGTGGGGCTGCTCTACGGCGTAAAATAGCGCTCCTCCTGCCCCGGCTCGGAGTCGCGGAGCGGTATCGAATTTTTCGTATGTAAATCCGCCCCGGTTTTTATGAGGTCCGGTACAAAGTGTTCCACGTGGAACATTTTGCGCCGAAAAAAGCTTCGCGCTCCCCGGCGGCGGGAGGGCGTAAACGAAAGGCCGTTCCGAAAAGCGATGAAAACTTCTTCATCGCTTTTCGGAACGGCCTTTTCGGTCTGCGCCCGCATCGCGGCACAGAGCCGCTACATGGCTTGCCGCATGTACTCTTCGATGACGCAGGGGGCCTGCAGGGTCAGGCTTTTTTTCACGTCGAGGATGCGCTGATTGGACGAGCCGCGAAAACGCAGCGAGAGGTCGCGCTTGTCGCGCTCGAAGCGTCCGTCGACGAGCACGTCGATCTGCTCGAGCAGGGCCATGCGGTCCGCCCAGGCCGGATTCTTGCGGTCGGTCAGCTGCTCGAAGGTGAAGCCGGTGAAGGCCCACACGTTCAGTCCGCGCCGGCGCGCCGCGCGGGCCACTTCGGCCAGGGCGCGCGCCTGCAGGAACGGTTCGCCGCCGGAGAGCGTCAGCCCCTGCTGCAAATGCAGCGAATCGAGCTGGGCGATCAGATCGGCCGAATCCATCTCGAAGCCCCCGAAGGGGTTGTGCGTGCAGGGATTGTGGCAGCCCGGGCAGTTGTGAAAGCATCCCTGCGCCCAGATCACCGCCCGCAGCCCCGGCCCGTCGACGATGCTGTCGCGGGTCATCGGACTGGCGAGGCGGATCTTCATTTTCCGCCCGCCTCTTCCTCCGTTTGACACTGATTGTGCTTGACGCGGTCGCGGACCTCGGCGCGTTTGGCGTTGTTGAAGCGGTCCAGCGTTCCCACGAGGTAGCCCGTGATGCGGCGGATGCGCTCGAAGCCGACGGGGCCGTCGCTCTCATGCCGTCCGCAGTGAGGGCACACGTCGCCGGGGATGATGCCCGTGTAGCCGCAGACGGGATCGCGGTCGACGGGGTGATTGACGCTGCCGTAGCCGACTCCTGCCTCTTTCATGGCGCGCACGATGGCTTCGAAGGCTTCGGGATTGTTGGCTCCCAGACCGTCCAGTTCCACGTAGCTGATGTGGCCGCCGTTGGTCAGCGCGTGGTAGGGCGCTTCGCGGGCGATCTTGTCGAAGACGCCGATCTTGTAATAGACGGGCACGTGGAAGGAATTGGTGTAGTACTCGCGGTCGGTGATGCCGGGGATCGCGCCGAACTTTTTGGCGTCGAGGCGGGTGAAACGTCCCGACAATCCCTCCGCCGGCGTGGCGATGAGCGAGAAGTTCAGGTCGTACTGTTCCGAAGCCTGATCCATGCGCTCTCTCATGTGGCGGACGATCTTCAGCCCCAGCTCCTGAGACTCGGCGCTCTCGCCGTGATGCTTGCCCGTCAGGGCCACCAGGCACTCGGCCAGGCCGATAAAACCGACCGTCAGCGTGCCCTGGCGGATCACGTCGCGCAGTTCGTCCTCGTCGTTCATGCCGTCGGAACCTTTCCACACGCCCTGTCCCATCAGGAAGGGAAAGTTCTTGACGCGGCGGCGTCCCTGGATTTCCATGCGTTCCAGCAGCTGGTCGACGACCAGGTCGATCTTGCCGTCGAGATCTTTGAAGAAGGCGTCGAGATCGGTCGCGCCGCCCAGCGCCTGCCCGTGGACGATGCCCAGGCGGGGCAGATTGATGGTGGTGAACGACAGATTGCCGCGGCCGCTCACCGTCGATTCGCCGCAGCGGTTGCCGACCACCCGCGTGCGGCAGCCCATGTAGGTGGCTTCCGTGTCGGGGTCGCCGGGCTTGTAGTATTGGGCGTTGAAGGGCGCGTCGAGGAAGCTGAAATTTGGGAAAAGCCGCTTGGAAGTGACGCGGCACGAAAGCTGAAGCAGGTCGTAGTTGGGGTCGCCGGGATTGTAGTTGACGCCCTCCTTGACCTTGAAGATGAGGATCGGGAAGATCGGTGTCTCGCCGTTGCCCAGTCCCTTTTCGGTCGCCAGCAGCAGGTTGCGCGTGACCATGCGCCCTTCCTCGCTGACGTCGGTGCCGAAGTTGATGCTCGAGAAGGGGACCTGCGCGCCGGCGCGCGAATGCATCGTGTTGAGGTTGTGGATGAAGGCTTCCATGGCCTGATAGGTGCGGTGGTCCGTTTCGGCGAGGGCTTCCTTGCGGGCGAAAGCCTGAAGTTTGCCCAGCTCCGCCTCGCCGGTTTTCAGCGACGCGGCCAAGATGTTCCGCTCGGCCTCGTCCCGTTCGGCGTCGTCCGTCAGGCTGATGGCACGCCCCGTTTCGGTTTCGGCGCGGGCTTCCGCCTCTTTGACGGCGGCCTTCGCGTCGAGGTCGCAAAGCAGTTCCAGCGCCTTGGCGAGATTGCTCACGTACAGCTTGCGGAACGTCTTGCGCACGCCGTCGGCGATGCCGTAGTCGAAATACGGGATGCTCTGGCCGCCGTGCTGATCGTTCTGATTGCTCTGGATGGCGATGGCCGCCAGCGCCGCGTAGCTCATCACGTCCTGCGGCTCGCGCAGGAAACCGTGCCCCGTCGAGAAGCCGCCCTTGAACAGCTTGCGGATGTCGATCTGGCAGCAGGTCAGCGTGCCCATGTTGAGGAAGTCCATGTCGTGGATGTGGATGTCGCCCTCGTCGTGCGCCCTGGCGTGGGCGGGATGGATCACGTGCGTCTTGCAGAACTCGCGCGAGACGGCGCTGCCGTATTCCAGCATCGTGCCCATGGCCGTGTTGCCGTTGATGTTGGCGTTTTCGCGCTTCACGTCGGCGGTCTTGGCGTCGGCGAAGGTGATCTCCTCGATGGCCTTCATCAGGCGGGTGTGGGAGTCGCGCACGCGCGTGCGTTCGTTGCGGTAGGTGATGTAGGCCTCGCTGGTGCGGGCGTGCCCGTTTTCGATCAGCACCTTGACCACCATGTCCTGCACGTCCTCGACGCTGGGCGAGCCGGAGGCGTACTTTTCGTTGAGGCGGCGCACGACCTGCGACGTCAGCCCCTCGGCGATGCGGTAATCGGCGGCGGTTCCCTCTTTCTCCGCCACGGCGGAGGCGGCGAGAAAAATAGCGCGGGTGATGCGGTCTTCGTTGAAGGGCGCCAGACGGCCGTCCCTCTTCTTGATGGTCTCGATCACTTGAAAGGCCTCTCTTTCCAAGAGCGAAATGCGGCGCCCGCAGCGGGCGCGCGAAAAACGGGACGAAGCGGACAGGCTTGCCCGGGATTTTTCGCTGCCATCATACACCATAAAAACGATCTCGTAAAGACAAAAACGCTATATATATTGTAGATTTTAACATTAAGACCCTAGATATGGACATGAACGGCGGGACGCAACGTGCGAAACAGGCGGCTAACGGATCTCCGCCGTCTTTTTCTCAAGCGCTTCGTTGCGAAAGTAGAGCAACGTGTCGATCGAAACCATCGTCACGTTCACGACGTAAAGCGCGACCACGCTCCAGTGCGTGGCGCCGTCCAGCAGGCATTTGCCGATTCCGGCCAGATAGCCGACGATGATGACGACGAGAAAAAGCAGACTTTTGCCCCTGCTGCTGCGCGAGGTCCACGATTTGTAGATGGAGATGGGCCAGGCGGCGCCGAAGCAGATCAGCATGGTGATCTCGAGAAGCGATTTCAAAAACATGATTTCAGTCATTCCCTTTCTCCGATTCGTTTTCTTCGGGGCGATAATCCTGCGTCCAGCGCTGCGGATCTTCCGGCGCGAAGCCGTGACGGAAGCCGGGGCGCGCGAAGCTGCGCTCGACGAACGCCTGCAGCGCCGGGCGGAATTTGGGATGCGCGCAGTTTTCGATCAGCGCGCGGGCGCGCTCGTAGGCCGTGAGCCCGCGCAGATCGGCGCAGCCCTGTTCGGTGATGATCACGTGAGGGTCGTGTTCCGTGTGGTCCACGTGCGCCACATGCGGGACGATGCAGGAGATCGTTCCGTTCTTCGCCGTCGACGGCGTGGTGAACACCGAGAGCGCGGCGTTGCGCGCGAAGTCTCCCGAGCCGCCGAGGCCGTTGACGATCTGGCAGCCGCCGATGTGCGTGGAGTTGACGTTGCCCTCGAGGTCGACTTCCAGCGCCGTGTTCACGGCGATGACGCCGAGGCGGCGGATCACTTCCGGCGAGTTGCTGATCTCCACGGGGCGCAGGATGATCTTGTACTTGTACATTTCCAGACTTTTGTAAAAGGCGTCGATGCGCTCGGGCGAGATGGTCAGCGCCGTCCCCGAGGCGAACGAGACGCGTTCCGTCTCGATCAGGTCGAGCACGGAGTCCTGCAGTACTTCCGAATAGATGGAAAGGTTGCGGAATTTGGACTTCTGTAGCCCGCCCAGCACGGCGTTGGCCATGTTGCCGACGCCGGACTGGATCGGCGGCAGCTTGCGCGGCAGCCGGCCGCAGGCCACTTCGTTCTCGAGGAAAGCGACCAGGTAATCGGCCATGATCTGCGATCTCGCATCGGTCTGCGCCAGATGGCGCGTCGAGTCGGGGATGTCGGTGACGACCACGGCGGCGATCTTGTCGGGGCGGCAGCGGATGTAGGGCATGCCGACGCGGTTGTTGGGGCGCACGATCGGGATCGGTTCGGTCTCCTTCATGCGGCGCGGGCTGTACACGTCGTGCATGCCTTCCAGCTTGACGGGCTGGGCCGTGTTGACCTCGACGATCACCTTCTCGGCGTATTCCGCCAGCACGTTGGAACAGCCTACCGACGTGCTGGGGATGATGTTGCCCTCGTCGTCGATGCCGATCGCTTCGATGATGGCCACGTCGATTGTGCCGAAGTAGCCGTTTTTGATCCAGAAGGGCACCTGGCTGAGGTGCATGTCCACGTAGGCGAGGCGGTCGTCGTTGGCCAGCTCGCGCACGCTCTGGTTGGTCTGGTAGGGATAGCGCCGTTCGAGCACGCCGGCGCGCGCCAGCCGCCCGTCGAGCTCGTCGCCGACGGAAGCGCCGGTGATCAGCTTGATGCGGATCTTCTCGCCGCGTTCGGCCCGGCGGGCCAGCGCCATGGGAACGGCCTTGGGATACCCGGCCATGGTGAAGCCGCTCGTGCCGACGGTCATGCCGTCCTTGATCAGCTCGGCGGCCTGCGCCGCCGACATGGTCTTGCTCTCTGCCTCGCGATTGCTGATGCGGTTGTACACGTTTTTTCCTTCCTTTCGGCGCGGCGCCGTCCCATGCGAAAAAAAATTCTTCCGGCATCTCATGCCGAAAGAACGTCCGCTGCCGGGGCCTCGATCAGAAAGAAAGGTCTGAAGCAGCACACACGTTCCGTCGCTCGCGAAAACTTTTTTGTGCTCAGCGCGGCAAGTCTTCTGGCTCAAGCCCATGGAGCCTTCTCCGCCTTCCCATGAGCGCGAAGCTCACAGTGGCGCGTGGAGAAGCGGGGGCTTTTACAGCGGCGGGACCGCTCGGGATTCTCACCCGATTCCTTTTTGATCGAGGCGCAACGCCTCGAACCGTGCTGATTATTCGATTGAGTTTCTGAGACAGATTATAGCAGAAAAAATGGAAGCGGGAAAAAAAGAACGTTTTCCTCGCTTCCATTTTTTTGTTCGGGAAAGAGCGGTGTCTGATGAACGGCGGAGCGAGGATTACCGTCCGCCTTGGAACAGCTCGCGCTCCATTACGTCGATGATCTCTTGGGCGGCCTGCGTGGGCGGCAATTTGCCCGCGGTGACCTCCTCCTCGATGCGCGCCTTGGCGGCGGCGATGGCCTGGTTGGCGCCGATGAGGTTTTCCAGATGTTCCTGCGCCATGTCGTTGACCCATTTGAGCACTTGTTCTTTGCGCCGTTTTTCGAAGACGCCGTTGCCGCGCACGGTCCTGAAGAACTCCTCGACCACGCCCCACATCTCGGGGATTCCCTCGCCCGTCAGCGACGAACAGGTGTAGGCTCGGCTGACCCAGCCTTCCGTGGCGGGACGCAGGTAGTGGAGCATCATGTCGAAGTCGGCGCGCGCCGACAGCGCTTTGACTTTGTTGTCGCCGTCGGCCTTGTTGACGAGGATCGAATCGGCGATCTCCATGATACCCTTCTTGATGCCCTGCAGGTCGTCGCCCGCGCCGGTGAGCGCCACCATGAGGAAGTAATCCACCATGTTGCGCACGGTCGTTTCGCTCTGGCCGACGCCGACGGTCTCGACGAGGACCACGTCGTAGCCCGCGGCCTCGACGAGCAGCAGCGTCTCGCGGCTCTTGCGCGTGACGCCGCCGAGCGTGCCGCCCGAAGGGGAGGGACGCACGAAAGCGTTGGAGTGGCGCGACAGCTTTTCCATGCGCGTCTTGTCGCCGAGGACGCTGCCCTTGGTGACGGTGCTGCTGGGGTCGACGGCGAGCACGGCAACGCGGTGCCCGTGATCGCACAGCCACGAGCCGAGCGCTTCGATGAAGGTGCTCTTGCCGGCGCCGGGTACGCCGGTGATGCCGACGCGCATGGATCTGCCCGTGTGGGGCAGCAGCTTTTGGATCAGTTCCTGCGCTGTGGCGAAGTGTTTCGGAGCGTTGCTTTCGATCAGCGTGATGGCCCGCGACAGGATCGCGCGGTCGCCGTTCAGGATGCCCCGCGCGTATTCGTCGACGGAAAGATTGCGCCTCACGGGCTGGACGTTGGCGGCCGTGGGGCCGCCGGTGTCATCCACGCCCTTCGTCACGAAACAGGCGAATTCGCTGCCGGCATTTTGCGGCTGCCAGTCGGGCTGGTACGTGTTGTTTTCGATGCTCATCGGGTTTTTCTCCTTTTCGGCCGGAGGAAGCTTTACTGCGAAGCTCCTTCCTGGGCGGCAAGACGCTTGTTCAACACTTGCAGCATCTCGCGGGCAGCGGCGGGGATGACCGTGCCGGGGCCGAAGATGCAGGCGGCGCCGTGGTCGTACAGGAACTGGTAGTCCTGCGCCGGGATGACGCCGCCGGCAACGACCATGATGTCGCCGCGGCCGCGCTTTTCCAGCTCTTCGACGAGCTGCGGCAGCAGCGTTTTGTGGCCGGCGGCCAGCGAGCTCATGCCGACGATGTGGACGTCGTTGTCCACGGCGTCCTGAGCGGTCTCGGCCGGCGTCTGGAACAGCGGCCCGACGTCGACGTCGAAGCCCATGTCCGCATAGGCGGTGGCGACCACCTTGGCGCCGCGATCGTGGCCGTCCTGTCCCATCTTGGCGACCATGATACGGGGGCGGCGCCCTTCGCGCTTCTCGAAGTCGTCGGTCATCTGACGGACTTCCTTGATCACCTCGTCGTCGGCGAATTCGCTGCTGTACACTCCGGAAATCGAACGGATCACGGCTTTGTGCCTCCCGCACACTTTTTCGATGGCAAAGGAAATTTCGCCCAGCGACGCGCGCGCGCGGGCCGCTTCGACGGACAGCTCGAGCAGGTTGCCCTCGCCGCTTTCCATGGCGTGGGTGATGGCGTCGAGGCACTGCCGCACTTTTTCGGGATCGCGGCCGGCGCGCAGCTTTTCGAGGCGCGCGATCTGCGCCTGACGCACGGCGGTGTTGTCGACGTCGAGAATGTCGAGCGGGTCTTCCTTCTCGAGCGGGAAGTAATTGATGCCGACGATCTTTTCGTTGCCGGAGTCGATGTGGGCCTGGCGGCGGGCCGCGGCCTCTTCGATGCGCATCTTGGGGAGGCCGGTGTCAATGGCCTTGGCCATGCCGCCGAGGCTTTCGACTTCCTGAATGTGCGCCCAGGCGCGGCGGATCAGCTCGTCGGTGAGGGCTTCCACGTAGTAGGAGCCGCCCCACGGGTCGATGACCTTGCAGACCTTTGTCTCGTCCTGGATGTAGAGCTGCGTGTTGCGCGCGATGCGGGCGGAAAAATCCGTGGGCAGGGCGATGGCTTCGTCGAGGGCGTTGGTGTGCAGCGACTGGGTGTGTCCGAGCGCGGCGGCCATGGCCTCGACGCAGGTGCGCGTGACGTTGTTGAAGGGATCCTGGGCGGTCAGGCTCCAGCCCGAAGTCTGCGAGTGCGTGCGCAGCGCCATGGACTTGGTGTTCTTGGGGTCGAACTGTTTGACGATCTTGCCCCAGAGCATGCGCGCGGCGCGCATCTTGGCCACTTCCATGAAGTAGTTCTTGCCGATGGCCCAGAAGAAGGAGAGGCGCGGCGCGAAATCGTCGATGCCCAGCCCGGCCTTCATGCCGGTGCGGATGTACTCGAGGCCGTCGGCCAGCGTGTAGCCCAGTTCGATGTCGGCGGTGGCGCCGGCTTCCTGCATGTGATAGCCGGAAATGGAGATGCAGTTGAACTTGGGCATGTTGCGCGAGGTGAAGGCGAAGATGTCGCCGATGATGCGCATGGAGGCCGCGGGGGGGTAGATGTAGGTGTTGCGCACCATGAACTCCTTGAGGATGTCGTTCTGGATCGTGCCGCTCAGGACTTTCATGTCGACGCCCTGTTCCTGCGCGGCGACGATGTAGAAGGCCATGACGGGCAGCACGGCGCCGTTCATGGTCATGGAGACGGACATCTGCCCCAGCGGGATGCCGGAGAAGAGGATCTCCATGTCGAGGATCGAATCGACGGCCACGCCGGCCTTGCCGACGTCGCCGACGACGCGCGGGTGGTCGGAATCGTAGCCGCGGTGCGTGGCCAGGTCGAAAGCGATGGAAAGCCCCTTCTGTCCGGCGGCGAGATTGCGGCGGTAGAACGCGTTCGACTCCTCGGCCGTGGAAAAACCGGCGTACTGGCGCACCGTCCAGGGACGGGCGACGTACATGGTGGGATACGGCCCGCGCAGGAACGGCGGGATGCCGGCCATGGAGCCGAGGTGATGCATGCCGGCGTAGTCGTCGGCGGTATAGAGCGGCTTGACGTCGATCTGCTCCATGGTGCGCGTGCACAGTTCGGAGACGGAACGGCCCGTCTCCCTGAGGACGCGCGCTTCCCAGTCCTGACGCGACTCGGCGCGGCTCTCTTCCTTGAAAGCGATCTTGGTGAAATCAGGATTCTGATACATGGTCTAGCACATCCCCTTTTTCTTCTGCATGGCGGTGAGGACCTGGAGGCAGTTGGCTTTCACGTGGATGAAATCGTCGACGCCGGCGTCGAGATAGCTCTGTTTGAACTCGGGCGCGGGCGCGCCGGCGAGGAACACGGTCATGTCGGGGCGCTTCTCCTTGATCAGCTTGGCCAGCGGCGGTACCAGTTCGGGATAGGTGGCGTCGGTGGAACAGATCACGGCGGCGTCGGCGCCGCTTTTCGCGGCGGCCTCGGCGGCCAGCTCCACGGTTTCGAAGCCGTCGTTCTTCAGCACCTCGAAGCGAGCCACCTCGAAGAAGCCCGTGCTGAAATCGGCGCGCGGCTTGTGCTGCGGGATGGGGCCCATGTTGGCGAGGAAAACTTTGACGTTGCCGCCGGTTGTGGCGGCGTAGTCTTCGGTGCGCTTCCTCAGCGCTTCGTACTGTTCGGTCCAGCGGTGCAGTTCGAGCGGCGCGACTTTGAGTTCGCACGGCCCGGCGGCGTCGAGAGTTTTCCACAGATCGGACAGCAGCGCCTCGGCCGCGAACGCCTCGGCGGCGTGGACGACCTGGCCGCCCTTGCCGCATTTGGCGCTTTCGGCCACGTCTTTCAGCGCCTTGGCGAGGCAGTCGGGGCAGCGGCGTTCTTTGATCTCCGCCACTTTGGCCTCGCGGGCGGCCTTGAACTCGGCCAGGTCGCTTGCGGGCACGTCGAGCGGCGTTTCCGCCATGTTGGCGTACATGTTGTTGCCGACGGCGCGTTCGGCGCGAGTGGCGAGCTTCTTGAAGCGGTCGGCGAGCACGGCGCCGATCTCGTTCTGGATCAGGCCGGACTGCAGCGCCTTGACGAGGCCGCCTTCGGATTCGATTTTCTGGAACAGTTCCCAGACGCGGTCTTCGACCTGGCGGGTCAGCGTCTCCACGTACCAGGAACCGCCGGCGGGGTCGACGGCGGCGTCGAAGTTGAACTCGGTCTGCATCATGATCTGCTGGTTGCGGGCGATGCGCCGCGCCTGCTCGGTGGCGGGACGGACGGCCCAGTCGAAACAGTTGACGTTCATGGCGTCGACGCCGGCCACGGCGGCCGAAAAGGCCTGCGTGGACGTGCGCAGGATGTTGACGTAGGGATCGTAGACCGTCGCGGTGAACGGCGAGGTCTCGGCGAACACGTTGACCTTGGCGCTCTCGCCCTCGCAGCCGAAGGCGCGCGCCACGTGCGCCCAGAGCACGCGCAGGGCGCGCAGGCGGGCGATCTCCATGAAGAAGTTGGCGCCGAGCCCGACTTCGAAGCGAAGATGGCGGGCGGTCGCGTCGGGGGCAATGCCGCGCTCCGACATGGCGCGGATCACGGCGACGGCGTCGGCGAGCGCGCAGGCCGTCTCCTGGACGGCGGACGCTCCGGCGTTGGCGTAAATGCTGCCGCGGATCAGGATCGTGCGCAGCGCGCACTGATGGTTCTCGGCCCAGAGCAGCGTCTGCGCCATCTCATCGTACAAGCTGTCGAGCGAGCGGCTCAGCGAACCGTCGCGGGCCAACGAGCCGACGGGGTCGGCGCCGACGCAGCCTTTCAGGCTGGAAAGCGCGACGCCGTGCTTTTCGCACCAGGCAGCGATCATGCCCAGCATCGGCAGGGCCGACGCGCCGGCGGCGATGTGCAGCTCGTGCTCGCTCGGATCGGCGGCGGCGAAAAACTTTTCCAGATGTTCCAGCGCGCAGATGCTGACGCCGCGACGCTCGCAGGCGGGAACGTCCATACCGTGCGTGCTGGAGTAATCGAGCACCGGGTGGATGGCCGTGGCGCCCCTTTTCAGTTCTTCGGCGGCCAGTTCGCCGGCTTGGCGCGGGCAGCGCGCATCGACGCCCTGGGCGATCTCCCAGAGACGATCGTGCTGCGGCGCGCTCTTGACGCCTCTCAAAAAGTCCTGCGCTCCGGGAAAGGCATGGCAGTCTTTCAGATCCGCGACGTTCTCGGCCGTGTAGATGGGCTGAAGCGTGATGCCTTCGAACGTCTTCGTGAACATTTTTTTGTCGAAGGGCGCCCCCTTCAGAGCCACTTCGGCGGCCTGCTTCCACTCCTCGTACGTGGGGACTTTGAACTCGTCAAAGGTGACAGGAGTGATCGGCGCAGATTTCTGCTGGTCTTTTTCCATGATGAATCAAATCCTCCCTGACGCTGAAAATTTTGCCCGTTTCCCCGCTGTCGGAAAAAATTCAGCGAAGAGAACGCGCTTGCGCGGCGAAATCCCGCCCGCGCAAGATTCGCTCTCTGTTCCCCCCGTTTCAGGCCGGTATCCTGACTCGCGCGCAGCGCGCTCACAGTGGCGGGGCCGCTTTGGTCTTTCACCAAATTCCCCGGGCTGAAACTGCATATCATGACTTCTCATTCTACAATAAAAATTCCCTCGAATCCACCTCAAAAGAGCAAAAAGAAACATGCGGAGGGAAAAAGACAGTTCAAGTTTCAGTATTGTATTTCGCGCTGCCGAAAAGACGCGAGAGAGAAAACGAACGACGACGGCCCCCAGCCGTCCAAAGAATTGTTGTTTTCTCTCATGTGCGGGCATTTTTCGTCTGCTAGAATCAGAGCGTGATTCCCGGGAGCGTCCGTAAGTCCCCCGGCGGCAAAGGAGGTCCGTCTTCATGAAAAAAATATCGGCGTCGAGCGTCGCCCTGCTGACGATGCTGTTCTTGTTGTCGGCCGCGCGTCCTCTGCCGGCGACAAGCGTCAATTTCTACGGCCTGTCGGTCGAGATCCCCGACGGCTGGTCCTTCAGACAGGGCGAACAGGTCCTGATCTATAATCAGAACGAAAGCGCGGCCGTCATCGTCGATCAGGCCGCCACCACCCGGAGCGGCACCGTCAAGAGCGTGGCCGAAAATCTGGCCGACGCGGTGGGCGTGAAAAAGAACGACATCCGCCGCGACAAAAAAGGCTCGCTGCGCCTGGATTTCGTCCAGAACGGCGAGCCGGTCAACGTCCGCGTGCTGGAAAGCCGCGGCCGCATCCTCATGGTCTACGTCTTCGGCAAAGACGCCGAAGCCAACGACATCGCCGCCTCCATCGGCGAAAAAAGCGCCGCCGGCCATTGACCGTGCGGCGACAAAAATACGCTGCGAAAGGGTCGCTTTGTCCCCCTTCCGCAGCGTATTTTTTATCCGGCACGCGAGCCGCCGCCCAAAGGCGGGCTGAACGGGACTCTTGGCCGTCTGTTTTGCCCCGCTTCGTTTATAATAAGGCCGTTTTCACGCCTCAAAATTTACGTTCTCAAGGAGAATCATCGATGACAGATCCTTTTCGGACAAAAGAGTCCGCTTTCTGCGACTATGCGGAACAAATCATAACGGCTCATCGCGCCCGCGGCCTTGCCGTCGCCGTCGTCGATCGGCGCGGTACGGCCTATCAGAGATTTTTCGGCTTCCGCGACGCGGCGCGCCGCCTGCCCGTTGGCGAGAACACGATCTTCGGCCTGGCCTCGGTGACCAAGTCTTTCACCGCGCTGGCGCTGATGCAGCTGGCGGAGCGAAGGCTCGTCGATCTGCGGGCGCCGGCGTCCGCCTACTGCCCGGAATTCAAAAACGGCGGGCAAGCGCCCGTGAGCGTGGCGCACTTCCTCAGCCACAGCGGCGGCTATTTCCCCATGCCGCGCGCGCTGCTGCCCGATCTCCTGAAAAGACTGGGTGTCGATCCCCGCTCGCAGGAAACGGCTTACGACGACCGTGTCGCCCAAGCGGCGGTCGAACAGGTAGCAAAAGGGCTGGACGCGCCGGCGCCGCGGCTGGGACGCCCCGGCGAATACATGAGCTACTGCAACGACGGTTACGGCATCCTCAGCGACATCGTGCGCCGCCGCGGCGGCGAAGGATCGTACGCCCGCTACGTGGAACGCCGCATCCTCGGGCCGCTCGGCATGAGCCGGAGCACCTGCGAGTTCCTGCGTCCCGCCGAAGACGCCGACACGTCGCTGCTGTACAGCGACGATCTCGGCGTGAGCGAAGGCGACCTCGACTTTTACCGCAATGCCTTCGTCCTCAACGGCGGCGGCGCGATGAAATCCACGCTGGGCGACATGAAAAAGTATCTGCGCATGTATCTCAACGGCGGCCGCGGCGAAGCGGGCGCGATCGTCGCGGAACGGAGCGTCCGCAACATGGTAAGCCCGCGCGTGGCGGCGAAGCATCATCAGTTCTACGGCTACGGACTGAGCGTCGGCTTCATGCGCGACCTCACGGTGTACCGCCACGGCGGCAGCCTGCCGGGAGTTTCCTCGCACATCGCCTGGTCGCCGGAACTCGAACGCGGCGCGGTCGTGCTGTGCAACACGCAGAACGTCCCCGTCTCGCTGATCGCCGACGCGCTGCTCCGCATCGCCGCCGGCTGGGAGCCGCAGCCGGAAGACCTCTGGACCGACTGCCCTTGGGAGCCGGAAGTCATCGAGGCCGCCTGCGGACGCTACCGCTCCGGCGAAGGCGCGGAGGTCGTCATCGAAAGGGACGGCAGCGGCATTTCCGCCCTCAACGACGGCAAACCGGCGAACGTTCGCATGGTGCGCGGCCGCATGGCGCTGCTGCGCAGCGGCTTCGCCGTGTCCGAGCTGCGCCCTTGCTTCAGCGAAGACGGAACCGTCTGGGGCCTGCGCCTGAACGACCGCATCGTGCCGAAAGTCGGCTGATCTGCGGCAGAGTTTTTTGAACAGATTTTTAGCCCAAGTATTTTCTCATCCGATAATTTTCCACAGCAATAAAGGATCCCGTACAAAGCAAAGAAAGGAACTCCGCGACGGGAATGGCGTACCAGACGCCGTCTGTCCCCCAGAACTGCGGCAGGATGTAAAGCATCGGGATCAAGAAGACGGTTTGGCGAAGCACGCTGAGCAGCAGCGTCTTCTTCGGCTTTCCGATCGACTGAAAATACACCTGTCCGACCGCTTGGACGGTGGCGAGAGGAAACAGCAGCGTCAATTTTTCCAGACCGTCCGCGGCGTAAGACATGATCCGTCCGTCCCCGTTGGTGATGGCCGACATCACTTCCACTGACTGGAGATGAAAGAGCAGCCAGCCGCCTATACCGATGAGAAAGGCGAGGAGCAGAGATTTGTAAAGAGCTTCTCTTGCCCTCGCGTAAAATTTCGCTCCATAGTTGTAGCCGATAATCGGCTGACTGCCCTGTCCGATCCCGAAAACCGGCATCAGAACGACGGAATACGTGATGTTGATAGCGCCGTAAGCGCCGACCGCGAAATAGTTTTCATAGCGCAGCAGCTGATTGTTCGCCGCCGCGGCGATCAGCGAAGAAACGACCTGGGTGAAAAACGTGGAGAGCCCAGCTATGTAGATATCCAGCGCGTCGCGGTATCGTAACTTTAAATTTTTCAGACGGACGCCGTATGCCGTCGTCTTTTTCAGCAAGAGCCGCAGCAGGCACAACAACAGGATGAACTGCGAAATCACCGTGGCCAGCGCCGCGCCGCCGATCCCCATGTCGAAAGGAAAGAGAAAGACGAAATCGAGGAGAACGTTGAGCAGCGCGCTGACAGCTGTGAACAGCATCGCCTCCGTCGGATAGCCGATCACCCTGTTTATGTGGTACAGCCCCGTGCCCGTTATCATGAACGGCAACCCCCACGCGATCACGATCAGATACTCTCTGCCGTAAGGGATGGTGCTGCCGCTGGCGCCGAAAAAATACAGCACGTCGTCAAGAAATGCGGATACGCCCAAGAAGACGACGGCCGAGGTCGTCGTCAGAGTGACCAGCGCACCGCCGATCAGCTCTTCGACCCGCTGCGGCCGTTTTTCTCCCATTTTGATCGCAATCAAGGAAGCCGCGCCAATGCCGATCCAGGTTCCGAAAGCCTGCAGCACCAAAAAGACCGCGCTGGCGACGCTCATACTCGAGAAAGCTTCCGCGCCAACGGCATAGCCGATGAAGATCCTATCCGCCAAGTTGTAGACGGCATTGACAAGCATACCTACCGTCGCCGGCACGGAATGATAAAATATCAGCTTGACGATATTGTCTCTGCCCAGATCCATTTTTTCCTCCCGCAAAGTTCTCCATGATGCGAACGCCATTTTATACTCGGACGACACGAAGATTCTCGGATGCTCTTGTCTTGCCGCATATATTGCTGCCGTTCATGTCTTTCTGCAGAATATTCTACATGAAAAATCCCGCTGATCAAAATGACCAGCGGGATTTTTTCGCAGCTCGCCCCCGTCGGCGGAACAGCCGAATTTTGCTTCGCGTACGGTTCCGGAGATAGCGGTTATTCGTAAAAAACGCTGTTCAGCGGGTTCAGCGTGCCGTGATAGAATCCGTCTGCGCCTTTGAGATCCTTGTTGGTCCCGTAGAGCGTGTCGGCGATCGCCAGACAGCACCAGGGATTCAGTTCGTCGATGCGTTCGCAGAGACGCGCGTAAATTTTAGCGCGCTCCGGCCCGTCCTCGGTCACGGCTCCCTGTTCGAGAAGTTCGTCCACTTCCTTGTCCTTCAAGCAGACTCGGTTCGTCGAACCGGCAAAACGCGAGTGCATGGCGGTCTTGATGTAGGCGTCCGGATCGGGATTGACGCTGGAACCCCAACCGATCATGAAGACGGGAAGATTGCCGTTCTTGAGCTGTTCAAGGAAGCTCCCCCACTCGAGCACGTTGATCTGCACGGTCACGCCGACGTCGGCGAGCATGGACTGAATGATTTCCGCGTAGTTGCGGCGCTGCTTGCTTTCGTTCGTGTAAAGGGTAAACGAAAGATTGGGCACGCCCGCTTCTTCGAGGAACTTACGCGCCTTATCCGGATCGTATTCCGGGGCGGCCGGTTCGGGGAAATAGTTGTGGATCGGCAGCAGAACGCTGGTCGGCACGACGCCAAGTCCCTGATAGACAACGTTCAGAGCGGCTTCGCGGTCGACGGCGATGGTGATGGCGCGGCGGACCCGCGGGTCGTCGAAAGGAGGCATCTGCATGTTGAACCCCATGTAGGTGAGCGCCAGCCCGGGATTATGGTATACCCTGACTTTTCCCTCGCTTTCAAGACGCCTGAAGTCGCTGTTGGGGATGTCGTAGATGAGATCGACGTTTCCTGTCTCAAGCTCGATAACTCGGCTGGCGGGTTCGGGGATGGTGCGCATGATCAGGCTTTTGAAGCGCGGCTTGACGCCCCAATAGTCGTCGAAACGTTCGAAGGAAACGTGATCGCCTTTCAGCATCTCCACAAACTTGAATGGGCCTGTGCCGATCGGATGCCGGCCGTAATTGTCGCCTTCGGATTCGACAACGTTTTTGTTCATGATGTAGCTGGAAGAGTGGTTCAGGTAAGAGAGAAAGGCCGCCATGGGGGACGTCGCTTTGACTTGGAAGGTGTAGCGGTCGATGATTTTGAATCCGTCGGGGTCGATGTTTGCGCCGTAAGCTTTGACGGCCGCCGCTTTGGGCGTCGTCATGCGGTGCAATGTGAAAACGGCGTCTTCCGCGGTCAGCTCGTCGCCGTTGTGGAACGTGACGCCTTTGCGCAGAGTGATCTCGTAGGTGAGAGGATCCAGCTTTTTCCAGCTCTCGGCGAGGCAGCCGATCAGCTTCTTGTCGCGGGAGAAATCGAACAACGGCTCGTAAAGCTGAACCATATAAGTACTGGAAACCGTATCGCTGGTCATCTGCGGATCGAAAGACTTCGCGTCCGCCGGCATTCCGACGGCCAGCCGCCCCTTTTCCGCCGCGGCGATGCCGCCGGTCAGCAGAAACACGAAAAGAAGCGCGAAGAATGATGTTCTGAGACGTTTCACGTTCATGTTTTTTTCCTCCTTTGATCGTCCAATGCGACATGAATTCTGTAAAATCAGGCGCCGAAACTGAAGAGTCTCGACGCCTGATTTTATTGCCAGTGAATCTTATTCGTAATAAACGCGGTCCAACCGGTTGATCGAGCCGCGGTAGAAGTTCTCCGCGCCCTTCAGGTTCTTGTTCGCGCCGTACAGCGTGTCGGCGATGGCCAGATAGCACCAGGGGTTCAACTCGTTGACGCGGTCGCAGAATTCCTTGTAGATCTCCGCACGCTCCGGGCCGTCGGGCGTGACGGTGCCCTTGTCGAGCAGCTCGTCGACCAGCGCGTCCTTCAGCCAGACGCGGTTGGAGGGGCCGGCGAACTTGGAGTGCATGGCGGCCTTGATGTAGGCGTCGGGATCGGGATTGACGTTGTCGGCGGCCCAGCCGATCATGAAGACGGGCAGTTTGCCGGCCTTGAGCAGTTCGAGGAACGTGCCCCACTCGAGGACCTGGATCTTGACGGTGATGCCCAGGTCGCCCAGCATGGCCTGGATGACTTCGGCGTAGTCCTTGCGCTGCTTGTTCTCGTTGGTGTAGATGGTGAACTCGAGATCCTTGACGCCGGCCTCTTCAAGCATTTTTTCGGCTTTGTCGGGATCGTATTCCACCGGCACGGGATCGGGGAAATAATTGTTCACGGGGATCAGCGGGCTGGTGGGCACGCGCCCCAGTCCCTTGTAGACGACGTCGAGGGCACCCTCGCGGTCGATGGCGATGGTGATGGCCTTGCGGACTTTGGGGTTGTCGAACGGGGGCGTCTGCGTGTTGAAGCCCATGTAGGTGATGGAAAGGCCGGGCTTGTTGTACACGGCGACTTTGCCTTCGTCCTGCAGGCGTTTGAAGTCGTTGTTGGGAATGCCGTAAGCGATGTCGACGTTGCCGGTCTCGAGCTCGATGACGCGGCTGGTGGCCTCGGGGATCGTGCGGATCAGCAGATTCTTGTAGCGAGGCTTGGTTCCCCAGTAGTCCTCGAAACGCTCGTAGGATACGTGGTCGCCCTTGAGCTTTTCCACGAACTTGAAGGGGCCGGTGCCGATCGGGTGCTTGGCGTAATCGTCCCCGGCGGCTTCGACCGCAGCCTTGCAGAGGATATAGGCCGACGAATGGGTCAGATAGGACAGGAAGCCGGCCATCGGAGAACTTGCCTTCACCTGGAACGTGTAGCGGTCGACGACTTTCAGGCCTGAGGCGTCGATATTCGCGCCGTAGGACTTGACTGCCGCCGCCGCAGGCGTGGTCATGCGGTTCAGTGTGAACACGGCGTCGTCGGCGGTCACTTCGGCGCCGTTGTGGAACTTGACGCCTTTGCGCAGCGTGATCTCGTAGGTCAGATCGTCGAGCTGTTTCCAGCTCTCGGCCAAACAGGGAAGCAGCTTCTTGTCGCTGCCGATCTCGATCAGCGGTTCGTACATCTGGATCATGTAAGTGCTCGACGTGGTGTCGTTGGTCATCTGCGGATCCAGCGACTTGGCGTCGGCCGCCATGCCCACCGTGATCGTGTCCTCGGGAACGGCCGCAGCCGCCCCGCAGAACATCAGACCCAACGCAAGTACGGCGCACAAAACGGAATACCTCTTCAACTTCATAAACACACTTCCTTTCAAAGTGATCAAGCTGATGAAACGCCCTGCCGGCCCATGCCGGCAAGGTAAAACCCTTTTGAAAAAACTCCCGCGCGCCTATGCGGCAGCGATGCCCGTCCGCTCTGCGACAAACGCCAGAGCCTCGGCGTAAATTTTCCCGTCGGGACAGTACACCCGCATCAATGTGCCGCGTTTTCCTTTGAGGACGATCACGCGCAGGTCGTCGATCTTCCGCACCTTCGTCACGTCTTTCCATAAAGCCCGGCGTTCCACGCTGCGGATGGGAGCGCGTACCGGCTCGATCGGATAGGGCGCGAAACGGAGCAGCTGGCGTTCCAAAGCCCGGGGGGCGCAGCGCATGTTTTCACACAGAATGGCGGCGCGGTCGCAGCGGTACAGCGCCGCGTAGCGATTGCGCGTGATGATGAAGCAGATCACGCCGTAAAAGCCGATGAAGATCAGCGAAAGATAGGACGCGACGACGGCGGCGCCTTTGTAATGCGAAACGTCCACGTATCCGCCGAGGACGAACTGCGTCGCCACCAGCGCTCCCCAGGAAACGACCCAGGCGATCGCCAGCAGCGTGATGAAATCGAGCAGGATCAACGGATTCGTCCCCAGCGGCACGCCGACGAACCACCGCAGCGCGGCATCGCCGGCATCCCGACCGTGCGGCAGCGTGCTCATGCCGTCAGGCGTGAGGCCGCAGATCCCGCGCGAAGTGGCAGGCGACGAAGTGAGACGGCTCGATCTCCCGCAGCTCCGGCGTCTGTTCTGTGCAGACGTCCTGCCGGTACGCGCAGCGTCCGGCGAAGCGGCAGCCCTGCGGCGGGTTGACGGGGCTGGGCACGTCGCCTTCGAGAAGGATGCGGTTCTTCTTGCGGTTCAGGCGCGCCACGGGAATGGCCGAGAGCAGCGCCTGCGTGTAGGGATGCACGGGATCCTTAAAGAGATTGAGATTGTCGGCCTTCTCCACGACCTGACCGAGGTACATCACGGCGATCTCGTCGGAAACGTAGCGCACGACGCTGAGATTGTGGGAGATGAACAGATAGGTGTAGCCGCGCTCCTTTTTCAGCTCGCCCAGCAGGTTGAGGATCTGGGCCTGAATACACACGTCCAGCGCCGACACGGGCTCGTCCAGCACGATGAACTCGGGATCCAGCGCTAGGGCGCGGGCGATGCCGATGCGCTGGCGGCGTCCGCCGTCCAGCTCGTGCGGGAACGAGTTGATCAGGCGTTCCGCCAGACCGACCGTATCCATCAGCTTCTTGACCTTGTGATCCAGCTCGGAGCGGTGCGAATACGCCCTGTTGATCACCATCGGCTCGGCGATCAGCTGCGAGACGGTCATGCGCGGGTTCAGCGAGGAAAAAGGATCCTGAAAGACGATCTGCGCGTGTTTGCGGAACTGGGCGCGCTCGGCAGGATTGTACTTGAGCGAGTCCTTGCCGTTGAAGAAGATTTCGCCGCCGGTGGCGCTGATCAGGCCGATCACCACGCGCCCGAGCGTCGATTTGCCGCAGCCCGATTCGCCGACCAGCCCCAGGGTCTTGCCGCGGGGAATGGAGAGGGTGACGTCGTCCACGGCGTGAAGCAGACCGCCCGACACCTGGAAATATTTTTTCAGGCGTTTGACCTCGACGATGGGGTCTGTCTTTTCGATTGTGCCGATCATGCGCGCGAACCTCCCTCGTATCGATGCGGGAAATAACAGTCGATGAAATGGCCCGGCTCGATTTCCCTCATGCCGCAGGGTTTTTCGAGACATTCTTCCTGAGCGTAGGGACAACGAGGCGAGAAGCTGCAGCCGGACGGCAGATTTGTGGGATCGGGCGGAAGCCCCTGAATGACGGCGAGCTTTTCGCCGATCGGGCTTTCCAGATCGGGGACTGCGTTGAACAGTCCCTGCGTATAAGGGTGCAGCGGATTGCCGTACAGATGCTGAATGTCCGCGTATTCCACAAGATGCCCTGCGTACATGATGGCGACGCTGTCGCACGTTTCCGCGACGATGCCGAGGTCGTGAGTGATCAGCAGCATGGAAGTCTTGACCTGTTTCTGCAGGTCTTTGATCAGCTCCAGCACCTGCGCCTGGATCGTCACGTCGAGCGCCGTCGTCGGCTCGTCGGCGATCAGCAGACTGGGTTTGCAGGCCAGAGCGATGGCGATGCCGACGCGCTGGCGCATGCCGCCGGAGAACTGGTGCGGATAGTCTTTGGCGCGTTCGGGACGGATACCGACGAGACGCATCATTTCCAGCGCCCGTTCGCGGACTTCGCTGCCCTTGAGGTCGGAGTGGAGCGAGATCATCTCCATGATCTGCTCTTCCACCGTCATGATCGGGTTCAACGATGTCATCGGATCCTGGAAGATCATGGCGATCTCGCGGCCGCGCATGTTGCGCAGCTCCGCTTCCGTCATCTCGCGCACGTTCTGCCCCTTGAACCAGATTTCGCCGCTGGTGATCTCGCCGGGAGGCGACTGGATCAGCTGCAGGACCGCCAGCGCGGTCGTCGTCTTTCCGGCCCCGGTCTCGCCGACGAAACCCAGCGCCTTGCCCTCTTCCAGCTGCATGTTGAGATGGTTGACGGCGTGGACGACGCCGGAGTCGGTGTCGAACTGAACGGTCAGATCGCGGATATCGAGAAGTTTTTTCTGAAAGTCTGCCATGTTTTACGCTCCGTTTATCGTTTCTGCTTGGGGTCCAGCGCGTCGCGAAGCCCGTCGCCGATGAAGTTCAGGGCGATGATCGTGACGACGATGGCGATGCCGGGGAACATGCTGAGATACGGGCTGCTGCGCAGATAGTCGCGGGCGCTCGACAGCATGCCGCCCCATTCGGGATAGGGAGGCTGGATGCCGAGGCCGATGAAGCTCAGCGACGCCGAGGACAGGATCGCGTTGGCGACGCTCAGCGTCGCCTGGACGATCAGCGGCGCGCAGCAGTTCGGCAGGATATGCAGCACGATGATGCGGAAATCGCTGGCGCCCATGGCCCGCGCCGCCTCGACGAACTCCATCTCCTTGACCGAAAGCACCGAGGCGCGCAGTAATCGAGCGAACCGCGGCACCGAGGAAATGCCGACGGCGATCATCAGATTGAACAGCCCCGGCCCCAGCGCCGCCGCGATGGCGATGGCCAGCAGCGTGGAAGGCACGGCCAGTTGCACGTCCATCAGGCGCATGATCAGATTGTCGAGCTTGCCGCCGTAAAAGCCGGCGACGGCTCCCAGCGAGCCGCCCACGAGCAGCGAAATGGAAACGGCGACCAGCCCGACCTGCAGCGAAACGCGGGCGCCGTAGATCAGACGGCTCAAAACGTCGCGCCCGAACTCGTCGGTACCCAGCAGATACTTGGCGTTCGGCGCCTGCAGCGTTTCGCGCAGATGCTGGCGAGAATATTTGAACGGCGCGATGGAATCGGCGAAAACGGCCACGAAGATCAGCGTCAGCACGATCGCCAGGCCGATCATGGCCAGATGGTTTCTTCTGAGACGCACCAGCGTCAGACGCAGCATGCTGTTTTTCTTGAGAAGCATCGAAAAGGCCCTCCTAGCGGTACTTTGCCTTGATGCGCGGATCGACCCAAGCGTACAGAAGATCCACGGCCAGATTGATGAAACAGAAAACCAGCGCGATGTACAGCACGCCGCCCTGAACCACGGGGAAGTCGCGCATCTTGATCGACTCCACCATCAGACGGCCGACGCCGGGAATGGAAAACACCGTTTCCGTCAGGATCGCGCCGCTCAGAAGGCCGCCGAACTGCATGCCGACGATCGTCAAAATCGGGATCAGCGCGTTCGGCAGCGCGTGGCGCCAGATGATCACCGACTCGCGCTGCCCCTTGGCGCGCGCCGTGCGCACGTAATCCGACTTGATGACTTCCAGCATGCTGGAACGCGTCATGCGCGTGATCACGGCCAGCGTGCCGCCCGAGAGCGTGAAGACGGGCATCGCCATTTCGGCGAACGTCGTGAAGCCGGAAGGCGGCAGCCAGTTCAGCTTGACCGAGAAGAGCAGGATCAGCAGGACCCCCAGCCAGAAGTTGGGCATGGCCACCCCGATCAGCGCCAGAACCATCGAGACCGAGTCGAAGATCGAATACTGTCGGATTGCGCAGATGATGCCGAACGGCAGCCCCAGCGCCACGCCGAGCACAACCGCCCAAAACGCCAGCTTCAACGTGGTGGGGAAGCGGGTCATGATCTCCTCGCTCACCGAAGACTTCGTGACGTAGGAATTGCCGATGTCGCCGTGGAGCAGCGCCTTGTAGCAGTAGCGCCCGAACTGCACGAAAAACGGATCGTCAAGCCCGTAATTTTTGCGGAACTGCTCGACCGCCTCCTGCGGCGCGTCCTCTCCCAGAGCCATGCGCGCCGGATCGCCGGGCGTGATGTAGAGCAGCGTAAAGACCAGCAGCGCTACCCCCGCCAGCACGGGAACAAGCAGAATAAGCCTTCGCAACGTGTACTTGAGCATGTGGTTCTCCTTTCCCTTTACTCAGAAAATTATTTCCACACAAACGGCGGCGTTTGCGTTTTTCCCGTCAAACGAAACGGCCGCTCCTGTTTTCGAAAAACGAGCGAAAGCGGAGCGCCGTCTGGAGTTCATGAAAGACAAGCGATGTTATCGAAATTAGGGCTTGTTTAAAAAACATTTCAGCTTGTATTATTTCAATAAAATAACACTGGCAGCAACAAGAACAAAAGCGAAAAACGAAGCGTCAAGTTTGTCATAGCGGGTGAAAATTCTACGGAACCATTTGATTTTCTGAAAGAAACATTCAACCAAGTGTCGTTCCTTGTAAACATGCTCATCTATAAACCACGGTTCGGGATTATCGCTCTTCGGCGGGATAGTGTAACTTCCCTCCCGAGAAGTAATGTACTCTCTGATGGCTTGCGAACCGTAAGCCTTATCGCCGATGACGTTGCTCCC
>NZ_RAWT01000020.1:0-41383 GCF_003612005.1 Pyramidobacter sp. CG50-2 | reverse complement strand
TTGCGAGACGTTGAGTTAACCGGTACTAATACACCGAGGCCTTAACCTGTTTCAGTTTCGTGCTGTTCGAGAGAAGAAGAACGAAACGAAGACGAAGAACCGAAGAAGCAAGAAGAAACAAGAAGAAGCAAAAAGAAGAGACAAAAAAAGAGAAGAGAAACGGAAAGATTTCGCTTTCGCGCCGCTCGCGGATGCGTCCATGACGGCGGCGGAAGTAGGATAGAACAGAGATACTGGTGATAAATGCGGAGGGGGTCCACCCGGTCCCATGCCGAACCCGGCAGTTAAGCCCTCACGCGCCGATGGTACTGCGATTCGCTTCGCGGGAGAGTAGGTCCTCGCCCGTGTCTCTGTTTTTTTTCTTTGTCCCTGCGCTTGCGGAACTGGCCGACGCGCAAAGAACGAAAACGAAAGTCCGAAAATAAACGAATACGTTCGCCTGAAAAAATTTAGCTTTCGCACTGTTGCGGCCAGGCCATGACGGCGGCGGGAGTCTGATGGAACAGAGGAGCTGGTGAGAATTGCGGAGGGGGTCCATCCGGTCCCATGCCGAACCCGGAAGTTAAGCCCTCACGCGCCGATGGTACTGCGATTCGCTTCGCGGGAGAGCAGGTCGTCGCAAGTTTCTCTTTGAACCCTTTCGTGTTACGCTTTAAAAATATCATGTTATCGTACGAGAATTGCAAACAATTTTTAAGGCGGCGGCGCTCAAAGGCTGTTGCCGTCAGGATTGAACTTTAAGGGAGCTCGGATGTCCGGGCTCCCTGTTTTCTATTCTGCAAAAAAAGTCAAATAAATGAAAGAGAAATGTCTCACAAGTGTTTCGTATTTTTTGTAGAATAAATAAGTCAATTAGTTTTAAGCGTAAATCGTGACACACATTCTCATACTTTCAGGAGGCGCCACATGGCTAAGAATTTCCGCGGCAAGAATTTTTTGAAACTGATCGATTTTTCGTCTCAGGACATTCGTTATCTGCTCGAGATGGCGAAGAACTTCAAGTCGATGAAGCGCGCCGGCGTTCCGCATCGCTATCTCGAGGGCAAGAACATCGTTCTGCTCTTCGAAAAGACCTCGACGAGGACTCGCTGCTCGTTCGAAGTGGCCGGCGCCGATTTGGGTATGGGTGTGACCTATCTCGATCCCGCCGGTTCGCAGATGGGGCACAAGGAAAGCATCAAGGACACGGCCCGCGTGCTGGGACGCATGTTCGACGGCATCGAGTACCGCGGTTTCTCGCAGAAGACCGTTGAAGAACTGGGGGCCTACGCCGGCGTGCCGGTGTGGAACGGCCTGACCGACGAATGGCATCCCACGCAGATGCTGGCCGACCTTTTGACGATCGAAGAACACTTCGGCCACCTCAAGGGGTTGAAATTCGTCTACATGGGCGACGCCCGCAACAACGTGGCTAATTCTCTGATGATCGCCTGCGCCAAAATGGGCGTCAACTACGTCGCCTGCGCTCCCAAGGAGCTTTTCCCCGATCCCAAGCTGGTCGAGACGGCCAAGGAAATCGCCAAGGAAAACTTCTGCACCGTCACGCTGACGAGCGACGTCGATGAAGGCACGAAGAACGCCGACGTCCTCTACACGGACATCTGGGTCTCCATGGGCGAGCCCGCGGAGATCTGGGAACAGCGCATCAAGCTGCTGAAGCCCTATCAGATCAACGCCAAAGCCATGAAGAACGCCAACGAACAGGCCATTTTCCTGCACTGCCTGCCCTCCTTCCACGACACCGAGACCAAGGTCGGCAAGGAGATCGCCGAGAAATTCGGCATCACCGAAATGGAAGTCACCAACGAGGTCTTCGAGTCGAAGCAGTCGTACGTTTTCGATCAGGCCGAAAATCGTATGCACACCATCAAGGCGGTCATGTACGCCACGCTCTGCTAAGCGGGAAAACGACGACCGGCGTGTGTCCGCCGCGCCGAGCGGCGGCGCACGCTACCGTGTATAAACACAGAGGGAGGAATCGTTATGGATTCAGCGTTCATGCAATCTGTTATCAAAAATGTGGTTGCGCTCACCGACTTTTTCTGGGGATGGCCGATCCTGCTCCTGCTCATGGGCGGCGGCGTCTGGATCATGTTCCAGCTGCGTTTTGTGCAGTTCAGGTATTTCCCTACGATTATGAAGGAAACGTTCGGCAAGATGTTCAGTTCGAGCGTCGGCGGCGAAGGGACGGTCTCGCCGTTCCAGGCGGCTTCGACGGCTCTTGCTTCGTCGATCGGCGCGGCGAATATCGTCGTCGCCCCGGCGATCATCTTCATGGCGGGCCCCGGCGCCGTGTTCTGGATGTGGGTGGCCGGCGTCATCGGCTGCAGCACGAAATTCGCCGAGGTGGCGCTGAGCATCAAGTATCGTGAGACCAATACCGACGGCGATTATGTCGGCGGCGCTTCCTACACGTTCAAGAACGGCATCGGCGGCGTCCTTGGCAAGATCATGGGCTGGACGGTCGCGTTTTTCTTCATGCTCGAGATCCTGCCTTCGATCACGCTGCAGACCCTTTCCGCGGCCGGCCCGATCGAACAGCTCGGCCTCAGTTCGAAAGTCTCCGTCGTCGTCATTTTTATTCTCGTCTCTCTCGTCGTCTTCGGTGGCGTCAAGAGGATCGGCCAGGTCACCGAGAAAATGGTTCCCTTCATGGCCGGCCTCTACGTCATTTTCGGCCTTGTCATCATTTTCACGCACGCTTCCAAGGTCCCCGGCGCGCTGCTTTCCATCTTCCAGGGCGCGTTCAATCCTCAGTCCGTCGCCGGCGGCATCGTCGGCGCCACGCTGGCCAAAGCCATGCAGAAGGGCATCGCCCGCGGCTGCTACTCGAACGAAGCCGGTATGGGTTCCGCTGGATACGGTCATGCCGCCGCGATCACGGACCATCCCGCGCGTCAAGGTATGTGGGGCATTTTCGAGGTCGTTGCCGATACGCTGATCGTCTGCTCCATTTCCGCGCTGGTCGTCCTCGTCACCGACGTCTGGAAGAATCCCGCCAATCAGAACATCGCCATCCATCAGGCCTTTACCGCCCAGTTCGGCGCCTTCGGCAGCGTGCTGATCTCCATCTGCCTCTTCCTGTTCGTGCTTTCGACGATCATCGTCATCGTCTTCTACGCCGAAAAGCAGGCCGAATTCTGCTTTGGCACGGCCGTCGGCAAGATCGTCCGCGTCGTCGCCAGCCTGATGATCCTGCTCGGCGCTTTCATCTCCTTCGAGCACGCCGGCGTGTTCCTCGACTTCACGCTCGGGCTGGTGGTCTTTGTCAACATGCTGGGCATGGTGATGATGAGCGGCAAGGTCAGGGCGATCGTCGACGATTTCTTCGGCAATCCCAAGTATTTTCCCGGCAAAAAGTAAGCGTCGTCCGGGAATATAGATAAGCATCCAATCGGCGGGCAGTGCGGTTTATCGCGTGGCGTTAAACCGCACTCCCTGCTCTCTTACAGGAGGAACAATGAAGGCGAACGGGGAAACTGTCAAACTCAAGAAGGAGATCGGAAAAGAGGCTTTTGTTTTCCTTTTCTTTTTCCTTGCCTTTTTCGTAGGGATCGGCAGCGTCATGGGCTGTGCCAACATGTTCAAAACAATGATGCTGACGGGGTATCAGCTGCTGACGTCCGTCTGCTTCCATCTGATGGCGGTGTCGGTGCTGGCTGGCGGCGCGGCCGGACTTCTGTCGGAGTTCGGCGTGATCGCGCTGATCAACCGCGTGCTGCGGCCCGTCATCTATCCGCTGTACGGCCTTCCCGGCTCGAGCGCTCTGGGCATCATGAACTGCTATCTGTCGGACAATCCGGCGATCCTGGCCTTCGCCCAGGACGACAACTTCAAGCGCTATTTCAAGAAATACCAGATGGCGGCGCTGACGAATCTGGGCACGGCGTTCGGCATGGGGTTGATCATCACGACGACGATGATGAGCCTGTCCGTGGACGGCGCCATGAAGGCGGCTCTGATCGGCAATCTGGGGGCGATCGCGGGCTCCGTCGTCTCGGTGCGCCTGATGCTGCGCAAAACGAAGGCCTATTACGGCGTCGACGCGGCGATGTTGACTTCCGGAGGCGAGACGATCCCCGCGGACATGCGCGTCGTTCGCGAAGGGTCGGTGGGATCGCGCTTCATCCAGTCGATGCTGCACGGCGGCAAGAGCGGCGTCGATATGGGGCTTTCCATCATTCCCGGCGTGCTGCTGATCTGCACGATCGTGCTGATGCTGACGAACGGCCCCGGCCCGGACGGCGTTTACACCGGCGCGGCGGGCGAGGGCGTAGCGCTGCTGCCGATGATCGGGGCGAAGCTGCGTTTCCTGCTTGATCCGCTCTTCGGCTTCCAGTCGCCCGAAGCGATCGCCGTGCCGATCACGGCGCTCGGCAGCAGCGGCGCGGCGATCGGCATGGTAGGCGATCTCGTGAAAAAAGGCGCGGCGACGGGCAACGACCTGGCGGTTTTCACGGCCATCTGCATGTGTTGGAGCGGTTATTTCTCGACCCATATCGCCATGATGGACGCGCTCGACATGAAGGAAATGACCGGCAACGCCATTCTCTCGCACACGATCGGCGGCCTCTGCGCCGGCATCGCGGCGCATCTGCTCTGGATGCTGGTCGGCTAGCGGAGCTCCATGGACTCTTCGAAGTTTTCTCAGGAGGCGCTGCGCGTCTTCGCGGAGGCGAAGAATATCGCTATCCGCTGCGACCACGCGGAGATAACGGATCTTCATCTCTCGCTGGCGATCCTGCGCCAGAAGGAAAGCGAGATCAAATACCGGCTTCTGGAAGCGGGGGTCGATCTTCTTTCATACGAACGAAAACTGACGGAAGCGCTGCAGGATCGCCGCGCTACGCCCGGCGTCAGCAAACTGTATTACAGCCGGCAGTATCACAGGATCGTCCTGGTCAGCGGCGAGATCTCGCGAGCCTCGTTCGACGCCTACGTGCGTACGCCACACCTGTATCTGGCCATTCTGCGCGATCGCGAGTCGCCGTCCGCGGCGATCGCCGCCGAGTTCGGCGTCACCGTCGAATCGGTCCAGTCGATGCTGGCGGCCCGTCTGACCGCGTCCGACGAGCTTGGCATCAGCCCCGAGCAGATGGAGCAGCTGAACCGCTTCGGTCGCAACTTTCTGAAAGAAGCCCGCGAAGGCCTGATGGACCCGGTGCTGGGACGCGACGAGGAGATCAACGAGTGTTTCCGCGTCCTCTCGCGCCGTCTCAAGAACAATCCCGTCCTGATCGGCGAAGCCGGCGTTGGCAAGACCGCCGTCGCCGAGGGCATCGCCCAGCGCATCGCCAAACAGGACGCGCCGGCGCTGCTGCGCGGCCGCATGGTCTTTTCGCTGGACATGGCGGCGTTGGTAGCGGGCACGAAGTACCGCGGCGACTTCGAGGAGCGTCTCAAGGAGATCCTCGAAATCATCAAAGCCTCCAAAGGCCGCATCATCCTCTTCGTCGACGAGCTGCACACCATCATCGGCGCGGGCAGCGGTTCCGGCTCGATGGACACGTCCAACATCCTCAAGCCCTTTCTGGCCCGCGGCGAGATCCTCATGATCGGCGCCACGACGGTCGAGGAATACCGGCGCTACATCGAGCCGGACCGGGCGCTGGAACGGCGCTTCCAGAAGATCCTCATCGAGGAACCTTCCGAAGAGGCGGCGCTGTCCATGCTGCGCGGCGTCGTCTCGAAATACGAAACGCACCACCGCGTCCGTATCGCCGACGGCGCGCTCATTGCCGCGATTCAGCTTTCGAAGCGTTACATCACCGACCGTTACCTGCCGGACAAGGCCATCGACCTGATCGACGAGGCCGGCGCGATGGTGCGCATGAGCATGGACTCCATGCCGCAGGAGCTAGACGAGTGGAACCGCCGCATCATCCAGTGGGAGATGGAACACATCCTGCTGCTGGACGAGGCGGATCCCGCGGCGCAGCGGCGGCGGCAGACGCTGGAAAAACAGCTTGCGGACGAACGCGCCCGTTACGAAGAGCGTTTCGCCGCCTGGCAGAAGGAAGTGGAGCGTCTCGACGAGCTGTCGCGCCTCAAGGAGCTTCGCGACGAAGTGCGCCGCAGCCTGGAAGACGCCCAGGAAGCTCACCGCGTCGACGACGTGAAACGCTTCGTCGCGGAACGGCAGGCTTTCGACGCCAAGATCGCGGAGATCGAACGGATCGGACCGCACTACCCCGTTTCGCGGGAAGTGACGGAAGAGGAGATCAAGCGCATCGTTGCCGTCCGCGCCGGCATCCCGCTGTCGAGCATCGGCCGCAGCGAAAGCGAAAAGCTGGAGCAGGCCGGAAAGAGCCTGCTTGCCGAGTTCGTCGGCCATCGCGACGCTGTTTCCGCCGTTCGGCAGAGCATCCTGCGGGCACGCAGCGGCCTTATGAAGCGCCGCCGCCCGGTGGGCAGCTTCCTGCTGGTCGGTCCCTCCGGCACCGGCAAGAGCTATCTGGCGGAACTGTTCGCGAAGCATTATTACGAAGACGAACGTTCGCCGTTGTCCTTCAACATGCGCGAGTTCACCGACAAAGCTTCTGTCAATAAACTGATCGGCGCGCCGCCCGGCTATGTCGGACACGACGCGGCCGGCGCTCTGACGGAAGCGGTGCGCCTGCGCCCTCACAGAGTGATCGTCTTCGAATCGGTCGATCATGCCGGCGCGGAAGTGCTGAGTTTGATCGCGCGCCTCGCCGCCGACGGCGAGATCGCCGACAACAGGGGGCGGACCGTCGACTTCCGTAACGCCCTGCTCTTTTTCACCGTCACCAGCACGGACCGCGATCCGCCGGTGCGCGAACTGCTGCGGGACGGACTCGACGGCGTCTATTACTTCGAGGACTTTTCGCTGCGGGAGCGCCGGGAACTGCTGACACTCCGCCTGCGGGAACTGCAAAGAGAGCTTGAGGAAGAGCAGATCGAACTGTCGTGGGACGAAGCGACGCTCGACGCCGTCACGGCCGGTTTCGACCGCGCCGAGAGCGGCGCTCATCCTGTTGCCGGGTATATGGAGCGGACCGTCCTCGCCGATCTGGCTGCGAAAAAACTACTCGGCCGGTTGCGTCCCGGCGCGCGCGTCGTCATAAGGACCGGCGGCGCGGATGTCGTTTCCTGAAAAAGGGTTTCCATTTAAGAGGATAGGAGATTATAATGAAAAAAGTAGTCATTGCGCTGGGCGGCAACGCCCTTGGAAACACGCCTGAGGAGCAGAAGGAACGCGTCAAGCACTCCGCGCGTTCCATCGTCGATTTCGTGCAGTCCGGCGTGCAGGTGCTCGTGTGCCACGGCAACGGCCCGCAGGTCGGCATGATCAAGAAGTCGATGGATATCGCCGCCAAATCGGGCGAGAAGCTGCCGTTCGTGCCGTTCCCCGAGTGCGGCGCCATGAGCGAGGGATACATCGGCTATCATCTGCAGAACGCCATCTGCAACGAGTTCCGCGTCAGAAAGATGAACGACAGCGTCGCCACTCTCGTGACGCAGGTCCAGGTCGACGCTTGCGACCCGTCCTTCCAGCGCCCGACCAAGCCGATCGGCACCTTCATGAGCAAGGAAGACGCCGACAAACTGGCAGCTGCGGGCGTGGCCGTGGCCGAAGACGCCGGCCGCGGCTACCGTCAGGTCGTCGCCTCTCCGGCGCCTGTCCGCATCGTCGAGGAAGAGGCCGTCCGCAAGCTGCTCGACCAGGGCGTGACCGTCATCGCCGGCGGCGGCGGCGGAGTGCCCGTCGTGGAGAAAGACGGCGTGCTGACGGGCGTCGACGCGGTGATCGACAAGGACTTCACGTCGGTGAAACTGGCCGAGACTGTCGACGCCGACGTGGTCGTCATCCTCACCGCCGTGGAAAAAGTGGCGATCCGCTTTGGCACGCCGGATCAGCAGTGGCTCGATAAGCTGACGGTGGCCGAAGCCAAGAAGTATATCGAAGACAAAGAGTTCGCCGAAGGTTCCATGTTGCCGAAGATCAGAGCGGCCATCAAGTTCGCCGAGTCGAAACCGGGCCGCAAGGCGCTGATCACGTCGCTGGAGAAGGCGAAGGAAGGTCTGGAAGGCTCGACCGGCACCTGGATCCAGGCGTAGCGCCGCGGGCCTTCGGGACGCCGGAGGCGCCGGCAAAAGGGGGAGGACAGATGACTTCCCGGAAAAATCCCGGACAGAGGAAGCGCGTGGAGATTCAGGAGTTTTACCGCACGGCGTCCCGAGAGGGCGTCGCGACCTATTTCGAAGTGCAGTCGGACAGCGCGCCGACGAAGCCGCTGCTGCACAAAAACAGCCGCTTCCTCTACGTCCTTTCGGGAAAAGGCACGATCAGGATCTACGACAAAAACTATACGATGGAGCCGGGAGCGGTTATCGCCCTGCTGCCATGGGAAATTTCCGAAATCGTCGAAGTGAAGGAACCGCTGTGCTATTACCTGCTTATCTATCCGTTCGAGTTTCTGAATTTCATCGTCAAAAACCAGTTCAACATCGAAAACGAGAAATTCGACATGGTCACGCTTCTGTACCGCTACGGCGGCGTGCGCGTCCCGGAGCGGGAGCGCTCGCGCGTCAGGGCCCTCTTCGACGAGATCCGCCGCGAGATCGAACCGGTTTCCATCGCAACGTCCGCCGTCCGCCAGTCGTGGTCCGACCTGTACCTGACGGCGAAGCTGGTGGAACTGGTCGTCCTCTACCTGCGCTTGGCGCAGGACCAGGAAGAACGTTCCGACGGACAGGCCCGTCTTGAAAAAGAGGAAGAAAGCTGTTCCCCCCACATTTTTCAGTACATGTACCTGAATCTGCACCGCAAGCTGACGCTTCAGGACTTGAGCCGGATCTATTTTGTCAGCGAAGCGTCGCTTTCCCGCTACATCTTCAAGGTGACCGGGCTCGGTTTTTACGAGCTGCTTCAGGAAATGAAGCTGTCGAAGGTCATGTTTCTGCTGCTGCACACGAATATTTCCCTGGCGGAGATCGCCGACATCCTCGATTACTCCGACATATCGCATCTGTCCCGCGTCTTTTCCGACCAACAGGGGATCGGAGCGCAGCAGTTCCGCCGCTGCTACCGGAACAATCCCGGCGTCTCCATGGTTTTGCCCGCGCCGAAAGCCGGCAAGATCATCGAATACATATATCGGAATTTTGCGAGCGATCTTACCGTTTTGGACGTGGCGGAGCGGTTCAATGCCTCTCCCAGGATGGTCAACGAGTCCCTGGGCTACATCGTCGAGATGAACTTTACGAATTTCCTGAATTACCTGCGCATCCACGAGGCGGCGAACCTGCTGCTTCGCACCGATCAGTCGGTGACGGATATCGCGTTTCAGGTCGGCTACAATTCACTGCGGAGTTTCAACCGTAATTTTCTGAAATGGCTGAAAGTTACGGCCAGCGAGTTTCGAGAACGAGTGACGGAACAGAAAGACACGGTGGACATCGGCCACCTGTTTCGTTTGTCCAGAGAGGAGCAATCATGAAGTTTGAAATGCCTGTCTTTGCGTGCCCCGACTTCAATGACGCGAAGTTTCGGGGAGCGGGCGAAGTGAAATGCGCGAAAGTCGAGAAGAAAGGCGTGGCGCCGCGCGGCTTTTATCTGACCACCCATCTGCCAACCTTTTATCGCTGCAACGGAACGTGGCAGCTTCCCGAGCACAATTCGCTGAACTGCGTGGCCGTGCTCAAAGAGGGGAAAATCGCCGTCACGGAGATCCGCGACCTCGAAGTGGGGGACGAGGTCGTTCTGGGGCGCGCGACCGACGGCTCCGAGGGCGTCCTCGTGTACAAGGAAGGCTTCCCCGAAAGCGTTTACGCCGCGCCCGGCCGCGCCGTGGAGACCGCCTACACGACCGATTACGAACAGCTGTTCGCGCAGCTCGAGTACGAGCGCGACAACGGCGGCTACATCGTCTGGGTGCTCGGCCCCAGCGTCGTCTTCGACTACGACACGCGCGTCGCCCTCAACCACCTGGCCGAGAATGGCTACATCAGCTGCATGATGGGCGGCAACGCCATGGCTACGCATGACCTCGAGGGCGGTTTCCTCGGCACCGCGCTGGGACAGAACATCTACACGCAGGAAAACCAGCCGATGGGACACTACAACCACCTCGACCTGCTCAACGAAGTGCGCGCGGCCGGCTCCACGAAAAAATTCATCGACGAAGGCCACGTCAAAGACGGCATTATCAAGACGCTGGTCTCGATGAACGTGCCCTTGGTCCTCGCCGGCTCGATCCGCGACGACGGCCCGCTGCCCGAAGTGATCGGCGACACCGACAAGGCGCTGACGGAGATGAAAAAGCACCTCGACAAGGCCACGCTGATCATCGGCATCGCCACGATGCTGCACAGCCTTTCCGTCGCCAACATGGCGTCGAGCTATCACGTGCGAAAAGACGGCGCCATCACGCCGGTCTACATGTACTCTATCGACATCACCGAAAACGTCACCAACAAGGTGGTCGCGGCCCGCGAGCGCATCGCCGTCGTGCCGATGAACACCAACGTCCAGGACTTCGTCGTCAACTGCGAACGCGCGCTGATCGGCGCCGTCGCCCGGGAGCAGGTGGAGGCGATGGAAGTCCCCGCCGAGGAATTCGTCGTCGTCAAAAACGCGCAGCGCGAGGAGGCGGGCAAATGAATTTCGAAATGCCGAAATATCGCCACCCCGATTTCGAGCAGGAGTTCCTCAAGAACGCGCCCAACTGCCGTCTCGAAACCGTCGAGCGCGACGGGATCAGCCCCCGTCATTACCACGCCCTGTCGGTCTACCCCGAGTACTTCAAGATCAACGGCACGTGGGTGCTGGCGACGCAGAGCCGCATGGACACCGTCTGCGTGGCCCGCGACACGCCCGGCCGGGAGCGCGTCGAGATCGTCGAGTTCCGCAACTTGAAAAAAGGCGACAAAGTCGTGATCGGTCGTACCGAAGACGCCAGCGAGGGCATCTACGTGTGGACGCAGGGCTTCCTCGCCGAAACCGCGACCTCCGACACCTTCGCTTTCCGCGAAGGCCGTTCGCGCGAGACCGCCTACTCGCTCGACTACGACACGCTCTACGAAGTGCTGCGGCACGAGCGCGAACACCGCGGCTACGTGACGCTCGTCGTCGGCACGGCGCTGGCCCTCGACCAGAATTCGCGCCTGGCGCTCGAGCGCCTGATCCGCAACGGCTACGTGCAGGCGATCTTCTGCGGTTCCGAAACCGCCGCTTTCGATCTCGAGCGCGGCGTCTTTGACACGTCGTGGGGACAGAAAATCTTCGAACACGAGCAGAACAGCACCTACAACCTCTACGACACCATCAACCTCGCCAACTCCTACGGTTCGTTGGAAGCGCTCGTCGCCTCCGGCAAGGTCAAAGACGGCTTCGTCAAGGCCTGCGTCGAGTGCGGCACAGCTCTGGTCATGGCCGGCACCATCCGCGACCGCCTGGCCCTGCCCGGCGCCTGCAACAACGTCTACGCCGCTCAGAACGCCATGCGCGTCCACGCTCGCAAGACCTCGACCATGATCATGATGTCGGCGATCCTTTACACTATCGCCACCGGCAACATGACCCCCTCGTACAACGAGTTCGACGGCGTCGTCCGTCCCGTCTACATGTATACCGTCGACGTGCAGGAATTCGCCGTCAACAAGCTGTCCGACCGCGGCACCGTCACGGCTGTCAGCATGGTCACCAACACGCAGGATTTCGTGCGCAACCTCGACCGCGCGCTGAACAGGCCTCAGGATTGATTCGCGGCGATAAAAACTGCCCCGCCTTTCTCGCTTGCCGAAAAAGGCGGGGCAGTTTTTTATCGCCGCGACGAATGATGAAAGAAATGGCTTTTGTATTTGGTATGGCTCCGTCTAAAAACGGGCGAGACGCTCCGCTTTCGGGACGATGACGATCCAGGCACCGTCGTGGCACTGGCGCAGCAGCTCGATCATGTCCCGGCGTTCGAGCGAGAGGCAGCCGGCGGTGGTCCAGTGGCGGCGGGATTTGACGTGGACGAAGATGGCCGACCCTCGTCCCGGCACGGCGGGGTCGGCGTTGTAGCCGACGGCCATGGCGTAATCGTACTGATAGTAGTCGGCCAGGTGTTCGCCGTGGATTTTTTTCGCGCTCTCCACCCAGGTGTTGTAGATTTTCGGCTGGTTCACGTCGTCGGCCCAGTAGGAGTTGGGAGTCACCGGGCGCCATTTCATGGCTGTGCCGGGGTTGGGCTTGTTGCCGAAGGCGTGCAGGATCGGGAAGGCGCCGACGGGCGTCTTCTTGTCGCCTTCGCGCTTGTTTTCCGTCAGTCCCAGCTTGCCGTAGCCGCACGGCGCTTCCAGCGTCTTTTCCCAGGCGCCGGCGTCGCTTTTCTTCCACAGAGAGAGCGCACGGTCGACGACGAGGATGATCTCGCCGGTCTTCTGCGCCGTCCGCGACGCGGCGAGCAGCTCGCGCAGATCGGCGGCCATGGCGGGCGCAGCCAACGCCGCGGCGGCGAAAAGCGCCGGGAAAATCTTTGCAAGAGTACGCTTCATAACGAGCAACCTCCTCTTTGGAATGATTCCATTGGGTGAGCCAAGCATAGCACAAAAGCGCCGCGCTGTCTGCGCGAGTCCCGCTTCAGTCCCGTCCTGCCTCAGGATTTGACAGGGGGCCTGGAGGCGCTTAAAATATGTGAAAATGGAACGTCGCCGGGCGTCGGAAGCAGGTGAAAGTCCTGCGCGGCCCCGCCACTGTAACCCCTGACGAAGCGGTATTACGCTCACTGAAGGTCTTGTGCCCTTTGGGAAGAGTCCGCGCAGGAAGAAGGGGAGTCAGGATACGCGCCGGGCGACGCGAAGGAAGGCTTTTGCGCGGGCGAAATCTTTTCAGGGCAGCAGACATCACTGTCTCTAAAGGCACGGCCGCGGACCGTGTCTTTTTTTATGCCCGCGTTTTCTATAGAGGCGAGCCGGCGGGGGCCGGGTCACGTTTTTTGCGCAGGAGGTTCACAGCATGAAAAAGGTTCTTCGCAGTTTTCTTGTGGCAGCCGCTTCACTGGCCATGGCCGCGGCATCCTTCGCGGCGGAAACCGTTTATCCCGTAACCGTCGACAACGGCAATCGCCGGATCGTCTTCGAGAAGGCGCCCGAGCGCGTCGTCACCAACGGCGACAGCAACATCATCGAACTGATGTTCGCGCTGGGGCTCGAAGGCCGCATGGCCGGCTACGCGGGTTTCCCCGAGTACGGCGGGCAGGTCTCGCCGGAATACCGGGAGAAGCTCAAGGCGATCCCCATCGCCGCGCCCGGCTACATCACGCTGGAGGCTCTGCTCGGCGCCAATCCCGACTTCTTCCTGTCGGGCTACAATTACGGGCTCGACATCCCCGGCAGCACGGCCGGCGGCGCGATCACGCCCGAAGAGCTGGAAAAGCACGGCGTCAAGAGCTACGCCATCACCGAGTCGCTGATCCACGTGATGAAAAAAAACGTCGTCAGCCTCGAAGACACTTACGCCGATCTCGCCAATCTGGGCGTGATTTTCGACGTCCAAGACAAGGCGCAGCAAGTCATCGACGGCATGAAATCGCGCGCCGCAGCAGTGGAGGCCAAACTGGCGCAGATCGATACGGCCAAGCCTCTGAACGTGTTCATCCACCCCACATGGGGCGCTCCCGATCAGCCGCCCCGCTCCAACGGCGCGCAGGCCATGCCCAGCGCCCTGGTGGCGATGGTGGAAGCGCGCAACATCTTTGCCGACGTCGACAGCAGCTGGATCAAGGTGACATGGGAAGAGGTCGTCGCGCGCAATCCCGACGTGATCCTGCTGCTCGAAGCCGGCACGACGAACGGCGAGGAGCGCAAGAAGCTGCTGCTCGAAAATCCCGCGCTGCAGGGCGTGAACGCCGTGAAGGACGGGCGCGTTTACATTATCCGCATCGAAGACGCCTACCCCGGCCCCCGCGCTATCCGCGGACTGGAACTGATCGCCAAAGCTTTCTATCCCGAACTGTTCAAGTAAACGAAAGCGTCTTTTCGGAAGACGTGCCGCCGCGTCTGGGGGACATCCCACGATGCAGAAAGACGGGCGGCGTTCGTCATGCGTCAAAAAATGTAGGCCCTGTTCGCGCGGAGCGAGCCGCGGAACGGGGCTTTTTTCCAAGAGGGCCGCGGCCTTTCGGGATCGCGTTGTTTATACTAATTCTTGATAGAAAGTGTTGACATAGTTTTCTGGGCGCAGCGAGGGAGTTTAGTCGCTCAGAACTATCTCGACTGCTATGCAGTCTGCGCAGTTCGCTTTGTGAATCTCCCTCGCAGCGCCCTTGTGTTCGTCTTTTTGATTAAGAAATAGTATTAATCGTCTTAACTGAATCGGAGGTCTTACGATGAGAAAATCGCTTTGCGCCGTTCTTGCGGCGCTGCTGAGCGCCACGCTTTCCGCCGCGGCCGTGGGCGCGGCGGAAACGGTCTACCCCGCAACGGTCGACAACGGCAACCGCAAAATTGTCTTCGAAAAAGCTCCCGAGCGCGTCGTCACCAACGGCGACAGCAACATCATCGAGCTGATGTTCGCGCTCGGCCTCGAAGACAAACTCGTGGGCTATGCGGGATTCCCCGGCTCGAAACATCAGGTCTCGCCCGAATACCGCGAAAAACTGGCGAAGATCCCCGTGGCCCAGGAAGGCTACATCACGCTGGAAACGCTGCTCGGCACCGATCCCGATTTCTTCCTGTCGGGCTACAACTATGGGCTCGACATCCCCGGCAGCACGGCCGGCAACGCCGTCACGCCCGAAGAACTGGAAAAGCACGGCGTCAAAAGCTACGCCATCACCGAATCGCTGATCCGCGTGATGAACAAGCCGCCTGTGACGCTGGAGGACACTTACAATGACCTGCGCAACCTGGGCGTGATCTTCAACGTGCAAGACAAAGCCGAGGCCGTGATCGCCGGCATGAAGGCGAGAGTATCGGCCATACGGGAAAAGCTTGCCGGCGTGAAGGCGACCCCGCGCGTGTTCATCTTCCGCAGCTTCGGCACGCCGAACGAAGATGCACCGCGCGCCTGCGGCGGTCAAGCCATGCCCAGCGCCCTGCTTCGCCTCGCCCATGCCGGCAATATCTTCGACGACGTCGAAAGCAGCTGGATCAAAGTGACGTGGGAAGAAGTCGTGGCCCGCGACCCCGACGTCATCCTGATCCTCGAATACCGCGCCACGCCGGAAAACGAAAGCAAGGCCATGCTGCTCGACAATCCAGCGCTGCAGGGCGTCAAAGCCATCCGCGACAAAAAGCTGATCTACATGTCGGTGGACGAAGTCTATCCGGGGCCGCGAGCCGTTCGCGGACTGGAACTGATCGCCCGCGGGCTGTATCCCGGGAAGTTTTAAGTGCCCCGGTTCTTCGCCAAACGGAATCTGGCACCGCTGCTGATTGCCCTGACGGTCCTGCTGTTTTTCAGCGTAACGCTGGGAGTGTCGATGGGGACGGCCCCGCTGCCGTTCCGGCATGTGTGGGGCATCATCCTCCATCAGATGTTTCCGGAATGGAGCTGGATCGGTGCAGAATGGCCGCGCAACGAAGTGGGCATCGTCTGGATGATCCGTTTCCCGCGCGTGCTGCTCGGCGCTGTCGTCGGCGCGGGGCTTGCCACCGCGGGGGCGGTGATCCAGTCACTGGTCCGCAATTCGCTGGCCGATCCTTACCTGTTGGGGATTTCTTCGGGTGCATGCGCGGGGGCGGTGTTCGCCATGCTTTTCATGACGCGGGTCTTCGGCGCCGCTCTGACCGGCATGTCGGGAGTTTCCGCGCTGGCCTTTGCCGGCGCGGCTTTGGCTTTCGTGCTGGTTTTCGCCATCGCGCGCCAGGGTAACGGCCTGACCCCGGTGCGCATGGTCCTGTCGGGACTCGCCGTTTCGTACGTGTTTATGGCCGTGACGAATTTCATGGTCTATCTGGAACAGCGCAACGGCGCCGAATCGGCGATGTTCTGGATGCTCGGCGGGCTCGGCGGCGCAAGATGGGATCGCCTGCCGCTGCCCTTTGTCGCGCTGGTTGCCTGTCTCGTACTGTTCATCGCCCAGTCGCGCCCGCTCAACGCCTTGCTGCTGGGCGATGAGAACGCGGCGGCGCTCGGCGTGGACGTGGCGAAATTCCGCCGCCTTTTGTTCACCGCCACTTCGGTATTGACCGGGGTGATCGTGGCGGTCAGCGGTTCGATCGGTTTCGTCGGATTGATCGTCCCGCACGCCGTGCGGCTGCTGGTCGGTTCCGACCATCGCCGCCTCCTGCCGGTGGGCGCGCTGGCGGGAGCGAGCTTTTTGATCTGGACGGACGTGTTCGCGCGCACGGCCCTGGCTCCGCGGGAACTTCCCCTGGGCATCGTCACTGGCTTCATCGGCGCGCCGTTTTTCATCTGGCTGCTCAAAAGCGGCGGGCGAGGTCCGCGATGAAGCTGGCGGTCACGTCGCTGCGCTGGGGAGTTGGAGCCGGGGACATCGTGCGCGGCGTGGACCTGAACGTGGAACGCGGCGAGTTCGTCGGCGTCATCGGCCCCAACGGCAGCGGCAAGTCCAGCCTGCTGCGCTGCGCGTACCGCGTCAACAAGCCGCGTTTCGGTTCGATCCTGCTGGACGGCGAAGAAGTATGGAAGCTACGCGCGCGGGAATTTGCGCGCCGCGCCGCGGCGGTGCCTCAGGAGATGCCGGGGCAGTTCGACTTCACCGTGCGCGAGATCGCGGCGATGGGGCGTTATCCGCACAAAAAGGCCTTGCAGCGCGACGACGCGCACGATTTCGCGCTGGTGGACCGTGCTTTGGAGTACGTGGGGATGCTGGATCGCGCCGGGCGCTCCTTCGCTTCGCTCTCCGGCGGCGAAAAGCAACGTGCGCTGATCGCCAGGGCTATCGCGCAGGAAGCGGATTTTTTGATCCTCGACGAGCCCACCAACCACCTCGACATCTATTACCAGCTCGAGATCATGGACCTGCTGCGCAGTCTCGGCGTCACCTCGCTGGTCGTCATGCACGACCTGAACCTGGCGGCACAGTACTGCGACCGCATTTACGTGATGAAGGACGGTCAGGTCTTCGCCAGCGGTGCTCCGGCCGAGGTGCTCACGCCCGAACTGATCCGCGCCGTTTACCGTGTGGAGGCCAGCGTTGCTCCCAACCCCGAGACGGGACGGCCGCAGATCGTTTTTCTGCACCGCCTGAGCTCCGGCGGCGCTTTCTAAACAGAAAATCCTGTTGCGCAAAAAGCCTGTGATAACGCCGCGTCCGACGATGACTGGATCGTCGGACGTTTTTACGTGCGATGTTCCACGTGGAACATCGTTTGCCGCGTGTCCTTCGTGCGACGCCGCTCTTGCTTTTTGCCGCCGACTCGGCGGATCACCTCGCCCAGCAGCAGGTCGAAAAAATAGCCGACGGCGTACTTGCCGTAGATTTCGAGATAATTGTAGGCGTCGCTCCGCAGCGTCAGCGGGAACGTCAGATCATAGCCTCGCAGACAGTCGGTCGCCCCTTCGTGGGCCAACGCCCCCGGGCAGTAGAGCGCCGTCTTGAAGCCCGCGATTTTGTTCAGCTCGTCTTTGATAGCGGGAATCAGACAGCCGGCGGGTGATACAGTGATCAGGCACAGGTCGCTGCTCAATAGGCGCTCAATGATACTGCGATGAGTACAAATGTCATCTAAAATAAACAACGGTTTATTGAGAGCAATAGATTGGCTCTGGAATTCCTGCAGCACGAAAGAATAGGGACGCACGGCGAAAATGATGATACTGCGCGCGGCCGCCATCGCTTCGGCAAGACAGCGCAGGCGATTCCAATCCATTTTTTGGCCGACGCCCCAGACGTTCCTCAGGATCTCGTCGTAAAGCCGCCGCGGCCCATAGAGTCCGCGGCCGAAGTTGTCAAGCGCGATCTCGTACTGGTTTTCCGGATTGTTCATCTTGGCCTTGCGCAGGTCGGAGAAATTGTCGAAGCCCAGACTCTGACAGAAGCGCCGTACCGTGGAGAAGGAGATGTGGCACTGCATTGCCAGATCGCGCGTTTTCATGCGGTCGATCTCGTTGTAGTGGAGCAGCAGATACTGCGCCAGCTCCCAATTGGCTTCGTCGAGATCACTTCTGTGTTCGGCGTTGATGAGCTTCTGTTTGACCGAAAAGGATTTGCTGTCGTTATGCATCAGTCCGCCCCGTCGCCCCACGCGATCAACTGGCGCACCAGAGGCAGCGCGCTGCGTCCCAAGTCGGTCAGCGCGTATTCGGCGAAAAGCGCCGGCTCGCTGAGCTTGCGGCAACTGATAAAACCTTCCTGTTCCAGTTGGCGCAGGTAGCCGGTCAGCGTCACGCGCGACACTGCCGCGCAAAGCCGCCGCAGCTCGCCGAAACGGAGCGGCCGCTCGCCCAGCAGATAGACGACGTAGAACTTCCAGCGATGGGAAAGCAGATCCCAGGTGCGGTTGAACGTGATCTTTTCGGCAAAATCTTCCGGAATCATGAAATTCGCCTCATCTTCATAGGAATTCGTCTGCTGCGCCGGCCGTCAGAAAGTGACGCTTCCGCAGCCGTTTTCCGACGGGCCGCCGGCGCTTTCTAAAGCGGCACGGTACGGATCCTCTTCCCTGAACGGCGGTGAAACGAAAAGTTTTTCCGCCTCTTTCCCGCGGCAGTACATCAGAATTCTAACATAGGCAAGATTTTTATCCCAGATTGATCGCAGCTGACGAAATTTATAAAATAACAGCCAGTTCAGTCCTTCATAAGTTCAGCAAAATTGTCTTATGGGAAGGAATTTTTCATGAAAACGCCAGAAAGGGGTAATTCTCGTGAGCAATACTGTTGTCGAAATGACGGCTGTGGATCTGTCCAAGGCCATCCACGCCAGGGAAGTTTCCTGCCGCGAGGTGATGGCTTCCTACCTTGATCACATCGACAAGACCAATCCCCGCGTCAACGCCATCGTCACCCGCGTCGACGGCGAGGCGCTGCTGGAACAGGCCGGGAAAAAGGACGCCGAGCTGGCATCCGGCGGGGACAGCGGCTGGATGCACGGTTTTCCGCAGGCCGTGAAGGATCTGGTTCCCACCAAGGGAATCCGCACCACGAAGGGTTCGCTGCTCCTCAAGGATTGGATTCCCGACGCCGACGGCGCTGTCGTCACCGCGATGAAGCGCGACGGTGCCATCATCATCGGCAAAACCAACACGCCCGAGTTCGGCTACGGTTCCCAGTCCTACAACGAAGTGTTCGGCGCCACCGGCAATCCTTACGACGAGAACCGCACCAGCGGCGGCTCGTCCGGCGGCGCAGCCTGCGCCGTCGCTTTGAGGATGCAGGCCGTGGCGGACGGCAGCGACTTCATGGGCTCGCTGCGTAATCCCGCCGGCTGGTGCAACATCGTCAGCCTGCGCCCATCCATCGGCGCCGTCCCCTCCGGCGGCACCGAACTGTTCACCAACTCCATGGCCACAAACGGGCCCATGGGGCGCACCGTGGCCGACGTGGCCCTGCTGTTCGCCACCATGGCCGGCTACGACGCCAAGTTCCCGCTGACCCGCGAGGCCGATCCGCGCGTAAAAGCGCTGACGCCGGCGAACGTGCGCGAGGCGCTGAAAAAGGACCAGAAAGGCGTTCGCGTGGCCTGGATCGGCGACTGGGGCGGCGCGCTGCCCACCGAGCCCGGCGTCTTGGAAACTTGCCGCGCGGCCGTGGAACGCATGAAGGACTTCGGCGCGGCGGTCGAGGACATCGAGCCCTTTTACAATATGAACGAGTTCTGGGAGACCATCTGGCTGCCCATCCGCCATTACTGCGCGTCCTCGCTGAAGCCGTGGTACGACAAATGCCGTCAGGACCTGATGAAGCCGGAGAGCCGCTGGGAGTACGAGGGTTCGCTGACCATGAGCGCCCAGGAGGTGTACCGTGCCTTCGAGAAGCGCACCGAGTTCTATCACGCCATGCTCAAGGTTTACGACGATTACGACTACATCGTCTCGCCCACCGCCTGTTGCTTCCCTTTCGACAAGAACGTTCACTGGCCCGAAGCGATCGACGGCACGCCGATGCGCACCTATCACAATTGGATGGAGATCGTCACGCCGTGGACCATGGGCGGCAACGCCGTCTGCACGGTGCCGGCCGGATTCGGCGGCGCGAATCGCCTTTCCATCGGCCTGCAGCTGGTCGCCGCGCCGCACCGGGAGTTCGAGGCGCTGCAGTTCGCTTCGGCCTACGAAGCGGTCACCGGCTTCGTCGAGAAATTCCCGCCGAAATTCTAGTTTTTTTTCGCAGAAAGCGTTCCGGAACCGTTCGGCTCGTCCCGCGCTCTCAAAATTTTCGTTCCCGCCCAAGGAGGAGCTCTTTTATGGAAGAATTGTTGAAGATCGGCAACGCGGCGCCTTTCTGGGGGTGCGCCGCCATCAGCGTCGGCATCGTCGCGTTGCTGGCGCTCCGCTACGTGAAGCTGGGCTACAAGTTCGCCGGCAGCGTCGGCCTCGACAGGGCCGCCTGCAACCGCGCCTTCAAGAGCGGCATGATCTCCGCCACGGGCCCCGCTATCGCCCAGGTCATCGTCATTCTGGCCATGATCTCGGTCGTCGGCGGCCCCATCTCCTGGATCCGTCTGTCCATGATCGGCTCGGCCGCCACCGAGCTGACCGCTGCCCGCACCGGCGCCGCAGCCTGCGGCGTGGAACTGGGTGGCGCCGGCTACGGCCTGAATCAGATGGCCGTTTCCTGGTTCACGATGAGCGTGAACGGCTGCGGCTGGCTGCTGATGGTGTGGCTGTTCACCCACAGGATGGACAAAGTCAGCGACAAGATCGGCGGCACCGACAAGGCATGGCGCGCCATTCTTACCGCCACGGCGAGCATCGGCCTTTACAGTCACATGACCAGCCCTTATCTGGTCACGTTCAGCGGCCGCACCGTCGCCGCGATCATCGGCGCTGTCTCCATGTTCGTGCTGATTCAGCTCGGCAAAAAACATCCCTGGATCAAGGACTATTCGCTGGGCTTCGCCATCATCGCCGGCCTGATCGGCGGTTACTTCTTTATGTGAGGAGGCCGTTCACATGGATTTCAGAACGGAATGGAACAAATCGGTCGTTCGCGTCGGCCGCGTCACCATGCTCTTGGCAATCTGCTGCAGCTTCCTGCCCAATATCGTCCTCTCGCTGGCCTACGGCGCCGCGCCGAGCATCGGCGACCTGCTGGCCGGCTGGGGACAGATCGCCGCGGCCTATGGCGCGTTCTACGTCATCGAGCCGATCACTTACTACACCGTGCTTGGCACGGCCGGTTCCTACATGGGGATCCTCGCCGGTTCCATGGGACAGATGCGCGTCCCCGCCGCCGCCACCGCGCTTGACGTTACCAACAACGAGGCCGGCTCCGACAAGGGCGAGATCATCTCCACGATGGGCATCGCCGGTTCGATCGTCACCAACATCACGATCCTGACGATCTTCGTCGTCTTCGGCTACCAGATCCTGGGCGTCCTGCCTCAGACCGTCAAGAACGCGATCTCCAACCTGATTCTGCCGGCGCTGTTCGGCGCCGTGCTGATGCAGTTCGTGGTCAAGAAGCCCCGCATCGCCCTGTACGCGCTGCCGCTGGTGCTGCTGGTGCGCAAGTTCGTTCCGCTGCCCAGCTGGGGGTACATCCTCATCGCCGTGTTCGGCAACATGGTCATTTCCAAGTTCGCCTACAAGGCCAAGTTCGTCAAGTAGGACCCGCGCCCCGATTCTGTGCGGCCGGCTGCGGAACTGCCTGTCGCCGCCGGCGCCGTTTCGTCAATTGATTCGTCTGGGGGGATCTTTATGAGAAGAAAAGACCGCGAAGTGACGTCAGAGGCATGGATCCGCAAGGTCCTCGAAGAAGCCGAGATCCTTCATCTGGCGCTGATCGACCCGGCGGGGAAACCCTACTCGGTGCCGGTTCACTACGGCCTGGGCGACAACTGCCTTTACATCCACGGCGCCATGCAGGGGCGCACGGCGGAAACGATGCGGACGCACCCCGACGTGGCTTTTCACGTCGTTGTCGGCTACGAACTGGTTCTCAGCCCCGTCAAGGCTGGCTATAAATGGGGCATCTACCGCAGCGTCATGGGCGAGGGAAAGGTGCGCGTCGTCACCGACTTGGACGAAAAGCGCCGCGCCATCGACCTGCTCCACGCCCATTACGGTGACGTCAGGGAGAACTACTCCGTCGCCGACGCCAAACTGGAGAAAGTGGTCAACGTGCTGGCGATCGAGATCACGTCGCTGACGGGCAAGACCAAGGGCTATCCCAATCCCGACAATCCGCACGCCGTCGTCGTCAGAAAGGAATGAAGGGCGCGCGTCCGCGGGAATGAGATCTCTTTGCGCGGCGCTCCGAAAGGAGTTTTTCTCGGTCTGCTGCGGCTGCGTAAAAATTTTCGCCGGTATCTTCCATTGGAGCTGAATAAAGAGAATCATGAGAAAGAATCTCTCGCCGAAAGAGCTGCTGATCATGGGCGGCGGCCTGTTTTCCATGCATTTTGGGGCCATTTGCCTGCTCTATCCCGTCACCTGGGGGAACGACGCCGGTTCGGCCGTGTGGAGCGCATACCTGGGGATTTTCCTCTCCGGGATCGTCCTGCCCTTTTTGGGCTATGTGGCACTGGTCAAAGGGCGCGGCAATTTCCTCGACATCGCGCGCCGCGCTTCGCCGGTGTTCGGGCTGTTCTTCGTCGCCGCGACGATCCTCGTGCTGGGGCCGTTCTTCGTTGTCCCCCGCGTCACTGCCGCGCTGTGGGCGGCCGTCCTGCAGCTGACGGGCTGGCGCCCCGTGGGAAAAACCGCTATCTTGCTGTTCAACGGCGCGTTCTACGCGGTGATCTACGTCTTCGTGGCCAGCAGCGGCAAAGTGGTCGAGCGCATCGGCCGCATTCTCTTCCCCGTGCTGATGGCGATCGTCGTCAGCGTCATCGTTCAAAGTATCGTTGCGCCGCTCTCGCCGTCGTGGGGCAAACCGAGTTTTGGCGAAAATCCCGTCGTTCATGGGTTCCTTGCCGGCTATGCCGCCGGCGACCTGCAGTGCGCGCTCCTGTACGGGCTGGTGGTCGTCCGCGGCATCCATGACGCCGGCATCGCCGGCGAGGACGTCAACAGAAATTTGATCAAGATCGGCGTCATCGGTCTGGGACTGTTGGCGCTGGCGCACCTCGGCCACATGATCGCCGGCGCCAACATCGGCGGTACGATTCGTCTCAACCTTGCGGCCCTGTACGTGCAGATGGTCGTCGAACTGTGGGGGCGGGCGGCAGGGTCTTCCTGGTGGCGCTGGCCACGGCCTCGCTGACGGCCACGATCGGCATCACTTCGTCCACGGCCGGCATCTGGGAGAAAATTCTCGGCGGACGCGCGTCCTACCGCCAAATCTGTGCCGCCTCGTGCGTGATCAGCGGCCTGGTGTCTTCGACCGGTATCGACGCGATCGTCACCGTCGTCGGCCCTGTCCTCGACGCCTGTTATCCCGGCGCTATCGTCATCACGTTCTTTTACTGCTTCTGCCGGCACAACAACAGCCGCCGTAACCTCTTTGCGCTCAAGTGCGCCATGATCGCGGCCGCCGTCATGGGCGGCGCGGCGCTGCTGAACGTTTACGCCGGCCTGTTCCATCTCGACCTGCCTCGCTTTGCCAGTTTTTACGCCGCGCTGCCGCTGTCGGCCAGTTCGCTGGCGTGGATTCCCGTCTCGATCGCGGCCTACGCCGTCGCCTGGCTCGGCGCGGCTCACCGCAGCGGCGAGGTGAACGTCGATGGGCTGGAGATCGAGTGAAGCGTCTAAAAAAACGAGTCTGTCTCCGCCGCCGCGAGGGGGCGAGACAGACTCGTTTTTTTGTAAAACGAAAACCACCGGCAGTGCCGGTGGTTCCAAAAGGCTTTAGCTATGGAGAAAAAGAACTCCTCCTTTGGTAAAGTAAGAACGGTCTGTCAGCCGCCAAGCCAAACCAAAGGAGGATCAAGTCCTGATGAAACTTGACATAAGTAGTTTAGCACACACGAAGTGGGAGTGTAAGTATCACGTGGTATTTGCGCCGAAGTATCGCCGCCAGATCATCTACGGGAAGATCAGACAAGACATTGGCCTGATGCTGAGAAAACTGTGTGCGTACAAAGAAATTGAAATATTGGAGGCGGAAGCATGCAAAGATCACGTCCACATGCTCCTGAGTATACCGCCCAAATACAGCATATCACAGGTGATGGGTTACTTGAAAGGTAAAAGCAGTCTGATGATTTACGAGAAGTACGCGAATCTGAAGTACAAATATGGCAATCGACATTTCTGGTGCCGCGGTTATTACGTAAGCACGGTAGGACGCAACAAGAATGCAATAGAGACCTCCATCAGGAATCAATTACAGGAAGATCATGCCGAGGAACAGTTGACGATCAAAGAGTACGTTGACCCGTTTACGGGTAAGCCGGCACAGGAAGGCAAGTAGAGAGCCCCTTTAGGGGCAGCCTGTGAGAGTTGCGCGGCTGACAGACTTTTCGATGAGCCTATAGGCTCGGCTGGGAAGATGCCCCAAGGGGGCTTGTGCAAACCACCGGCACGGCCGGTGGTTATGATTATGGACCGGTCATTTTTGCGCGCGGCGAATCACGGCGCCGACGGTCTGTGAGTACTCTTCGAAAACGGCCCGAGCGATCTGAATAAAGCCTTGCAGATAGCGGGGACGGAAGCTCTCCAGGCGGTAGGCCAGCTCGGTGTTTTTCTGCGGCAGTTCGGCGCGGACGGGCACGGCGTAAAGCTCGCCGGCGACGTCGGGGCGTCTCAAGGCGTCGTAGAGGATCATTTCGTAGACGAGGCCGATGCCGTGTTCCTGACGGCACAGGTTCAGCGCCAGATCGTGCCGGCTCGTCTCGAAAATGATGTTGGGATGGATGTCCTGCTTCTCGAAAAAGCGTTCCAGCGTGTAGCGCAGTCCGTTACTGTGAGTGAACGTGATCAGCGGCATGCTGTCGATCTTCGTCAGATCGAAACCGTGCGGATCGAGCAGCGCTTCGCGCCAGGCCGGCGGGACTTTCGCCAGGAAGCGGCGGCTGAAGACGCAGAAGATGCGGTCCCGCATGAAGGTCAGCACCTGCATGTTGCTGTGCCGCGGCACGTTGACGCCGATATAGAGATCGATCTTTCCGTCCCGAAGCAGCTCGTCCAGTTCCGCGGTTGAAGCTTCCACGGTGGTGACGACGATGTTGGGGAATTGTCTGTGATACACGTCCCAGATGCGCGGCATGAACACGGCGCCGCGCGTGCCCGTCACGCCGACGCGCAGCGACCCCGTGCTGGTGCGCGAGGTGTCCGCCAGGGCAGCGACAAGCTGCTGCTCGGTGTGCAGGACTTTGCGCACGTACTCGACCATGCTGCGCCCCGCCGGCGTCAGGATCAGCCGCGGCTTGCGCTCGAAGAACGCGACGCCGTACTGGCGTTCCAATTTCTGGATGCTGGAGCTGAGCGACTGCTGCGTGATGTAGAGTCGCTCGGCCGCTTTGCGGAAATTCATCTCCTCGGCGGCGACCAGAAAATATCTCAAACTTCGCAAAGGCATTTCCCTTCCCTCCTTCTGACAGTCAAAAGCTGTGAGCCTCTCCCGCTTTTTTCTGTTTGATAAAAAAGTCGGAACCGTTTATCGTGATAAGCAGGATAAAAAGCATTTTCCTCAACAGTCCGGCCGGTTAATTTCCCGGCAATTTCAAAGGAGCGATTTTCATGAGCACAATCGGCAATCGGATCTTCAGCGAAGTCAGACGCCCGGGGCGCGATCTCGTCGAAGCCTTCAAGGGTATTCCTTCCAGCAATATCAACGACGAAATGAACCGCCTCTTTTGCATGCACGACTCCATGCGCCTCGTCAATCCCGATCACGCCGTGCAGCTGCTCGGTACGGCCGTCACGGTCAAGGTCCCCTCGGGCGACAACCTGTTCTTTCATCAGGCGCTCGACATGGCGCTCCCCGGCGACATTATCGTCGTGGACGGCGGTCACTGCAACAACCGTTCGCTGGCCGGAGAGATCATGCTCAAATTCGCCCAGTACAAGGGGCTTGCCGGCGTCGTCGTCGACGGCTGCCTGCGCGATCTTGACGCGCTGCGCGGGTTGTCCATGCCGGTCTACTGCGCCGGCATCACGCCGCAGGGGCCTTTCAAGAACGGCCCGGGCGAGATCAACGCGCCGATCGCCTGCGGCGGGCAGGTTGTATTCCCCGGCGACATCCTGGTCGGCGACATGGACGGCATCGTCGTGATCCACAAAGAGGACGCCGCGGAAATGGCGGCTGCCGCGCAGAAGAAAAAAGCTTCGGAGGACCGGACGTTCACGCTGATGGACGGCGACTGGAAAGCGTACGCCGAAAAACACGCCGCCACCACCAAAAAGCGCATGGAAGGCCATACTCCTGAAATTCTCGGCAGCTTCGCCGACAAATACGGCCTGTAAAGCGTCCGCTCCCGAAAGAAGCGCGATGTTATGAGTAAGGTCGTCATCGCCGGCAGAGTGCCGGATGCGGGCAGAAAAATCCTGTACGAACGCTGCGCCGGCCGCTACGACGTGGCAGAAGTCCTGAGCGGCGAGGATCTGGCGAGGCATCTGGACGGTACCTATTATATCCTGCGCGGCTTCCCGATGGGAGCGTCGGAAATCGAAAAACTCGGCGGCGACGCCCGACTGATCCACCGCTGGGGAGTCGGTTTCGACGCGGTCGATATCGAGGCGGCGGGGAAAAAAGGCATCACCGTCTCGATCTGCGCCGGCGTCAACTCGCAGCCCGTCGCCGAACTGACCGTCATGCTGATGCTCGCCTCGCTGCGCCATCTGCCCGAGCTGATGAGCCGCGCCAAAGCGGGGCGCAAGGACAAGGAAGACATCATCGCGCGCTCGTGGCTGATCAGCGGCAAACGCGTCGGCCTCGTCGGCCTTGGCAGCATCGGCCGGCGTGTGGCCGCAGCCGTCGGCGGCATGGGCGCGGAAGTGACCTATTACGATCCTTGCCGCGCCGCGCCGGAGACCGAAAAGGAGCTGGGCGTCGAATTTCTGCCGCTCGACGAACTTCTGAAGAGCAGCGACATCGTCAGCCTGCACATGCCTCTGCTCGATTCGACCCGGCACCTGATCGACGCAGCCGCCCTCGCCAAAATGAAACCATCGGCCCTTCTGGTCAACACCGCCCGCGGCGGCATCGTCGACACCGAAGCGCTGCTGAAGGCGCTGGCGGAAAAACGCCTCTTCGGCGCCGCGCTCGACACGATCGAGAACGAGCCGCTCCCCGCCGATCATCCGGCCTTCAGACTCGACAACCTGATCATCACCCCCCACGCCGGCGGCAACACGGAAGACAACAACCGCAACATGGCAGTCTACATCATGGACAACATCGACGCCATGGAAAGCGGCCGCGGACCGAACCCGCGCAGCGTCGTCAACCGGCAGTTCCTTGGCAGGCAGCGGATTTCCGATCCGCTCTGAAATGTTCACACCGCACCGGATCCTCAAAATTTTTTAGGAGGCGAATCATAATGAAAAAAAGTTCACGCATCGCAGGTATTGTGACGGCGCTGACCGTTCTGTTCTGCAGCGCCGCCGCGGCGGAAAACGACTGGCCGACCAAACCGATCACGCTGGTATGCGGGTACAGCGCCGGCGGCAGTTCCGATCTCGGCTGCCGCTATCTGGCGGCGGCGCTTGAAAAGCAGCTGGGCGTGCCCGTCGTCGTCGAGAACCGTCCCGGCAGCGGCAGCTGGGTGGCGTGGAACCGTTTTCTCCACAACACGCCCGCCGACGGCAACACGTTCGCCCTCGTCAACCTGAGCGCCGTGTTCGGGCACTACGACGACAAGACGCCCCGCAAAGAGACCATCGACGACTTTGAGCTTCTTGCCAACCAGGCCATCGACTATCAGGTCATCGCCATCCGCCCCGACGAAAAGCGTTTCACGGATTATAAAAGCCTGCTCGAATACGCCAAGAGCAACGAACTCCTGACGGCAGCTTCCAGCACCGGCATCACCAGCGGCGAAGCGAGCGTGGCCCGCATGCTCGAAAAATTCCACGGCGCCAAAGTCAGCGTCGTGCCTGTCGGCGGAGCCGGCGACGCGAACACCATGTTCATCTCCGGCAACATCGATTTCCTGATCGGCAATGTCGGCGACGTCACGCTCAATCCAGAAAACTACAAGGTCATCGTCCTCTTTGCCAACGAGCGCGACGAACAGCTGCCCGACGTGCCTACCGAAAAGGAACTGGGGCTGGGCGATTACGTCTCCTTCTCCGCGCGCGGCTACGCCTACATGAAGGGCGTCGATCCCGAGATCGTCGCGAAGATGACCCAGGCCGTCAGCGCCGCTATTCAAGACCCCGAGTGTCTCGAGAACATGCGCAAGATGGGCGTCAACGTCGAGCTCTATTCCGGCGACGCTTACAAGAAGCTGCTGAACGATCAGCTCGAGTGGAGATGCAGGATTTGGGACGTGAAGCGTTAATCCCGGCCTGATGTGAAATTTTTCGCGCCGCTGCCTTTTGCCGGTCAGCGGCGCTTTGAGTAAAACAAGGGGAGGTTTCTCATGAAACGACATCAGGACGTGACCATTGGCATCGTCATCCTGCTGTTCTGCGCCTTTTTCACGTGTTGTGCCCTGAGGATGGACATGGGACCGGCTCTGATGCCGCTCATTCTGCTCGCCTTTATGGCGGTATTGGGCCTCATCATCTTAGCCGACGGCATTCGAAAAACGCGCCGAGCAACGGCGGAGAACCCCGTCAGGCCTTTCGTGACCTGCGCTACGTTGAAAACGCCGCTGACCATGTTCGCTTTGATCGTTGTCTATGTTCTGCTGTTCCTCGCCGTTGGTTACTATGCCGCAACGATACTCTTTCTGATGGCGGCGATGCGTTTTCTCAAGCAGAAGAGTTGGCTGTTCATCGCGGTCACCACCGCCGGATTCGTGGCCTTCGCTTATTTCTTCCTCGTTCGTCAGCTGAACGTCTCCATCGACGAATTGGGCTGGCTCGGCAACTGGCTGCGGATGCGCGGCGGATTTTAGGAGGCGATCTCATGGAACTGGTAAGACAGGTCCTCGGTATGACCTTCGAGTGGGGGGCGCTGACGGGGCTGATCGTCGGCACCGTCGGCGGCATCGTCATCGGCGCTCTGCCCGGCTTCAGCGCATCCATGGGCGTGGCGCTGCTGATTCCCATCACCTACGGAATGTCGCCCGTCGCCGGGCTGATCATGCTGACGGCCGTCTATACGTCGGCCATTTACGGCGGCTCGATCACCGCCACGCTGTGCCACACGCCCGGCACGCCGGCTTCTGCCGCGACGGCGATCGATGGATACAAGCTGACCCAGCAGGGACGCGGCATGGAAGCCGTCGGCGTCTGCACGGTCGCTTCCATGATCGGCGGCGTCGTCGGCGCGCTGGCGCTGTTGTTCCTTTCGCCGCCGTTGGGGAAATTCTCCCTGCAATTTTCGGCGCTTGAGTACTGCATGCTGGCCATCTTCGGCGTCACGATCATCGCCTCCCTGGCTGGAGAATCGCTGTACAAGGGGCTGTTTTCGGGCATTCTCGGCCTGTTCCTCGGCACCGTCGGTCTGGATGCCATCACCGGCACGCCGCGTTTCACCTTCGGTTCCATCCAGCTCGAAGACGGCATCCAGTTCGTTCCCGCGCTGATCGGCATGTTCTCGATCTCGCAGGTCATGATCATCGCCGACGATGTCTTCAAGGGCAAGCATGCCATCGTCGACGAAAAGAGCATGACGGGGCGTATCCTGCCGCCCTGGAGCGAGTTCAAAGGGCTGATTCCGACCATCGCCCGTTCATCCGTCATCGGCACGATCATCGGTATCATTCCGGCGGCCGGCGCCGGCGTTTCTTCATGGGTCTGTTACAGCCTCGGCAAAAAATTCTCCAAACATCCCGAGAAATTCGGCAACGGCTCTCTCGAAGGGGTGGCCTCGTCCGAAGCCGGCAATAACGCCGCCACCGGCGGCGCGCTCGTTCCCCTGATCACGCTGGCTCTGCCCGGCAGCGCGGTGGCGGCCATCCTTCTCGGCGGCATGCTCATGCACGGACTCGTCCCGGGAGCTTCCATGTTCACCGAAAAGGCTCCCGTTACCTACACGATCATATTCGGTTATCTGCTTTCCAACGTTCTCATGGGGCTCATCGGTCTGGCTGTCGCCAAATACGTGGCCCGGGTCAGCACCATCCCGATGGGCGTGCTCGGTCCGCTTGTCGTCGCGCTCTCCGCCATCGGCACCTACGCGATCCGCAACAACATGTTCGACGTGTTCGTGATGCTTGCTTTCGGTCTGCTGGGGTATTTGCTGCGGCGGACGGGTTTCGCCACCGCGCCCCTCGTGCTGGGCATGGTGCTGGGCGAAATCGTCGAGAGCAATTGGCGCCGCGCGCTGATCATGTCCCGCGGCAATATGTTCAAATATTTCCTGAGCCGTCCCATCAGCCTTGCGCTGCTGGTCCTCATCGCGCTCTCCATGTTCACGCCGGTCCTGATGAATTACGTGAACAAAAAATCAAGGGTTCAGGAAAAATCTGCCTGACCCCGTTGCGCATCCAAAAAAATTTCTGCCCGACCGTTGCGGCCGGGCAGAAATTTTTTGTGTCGAAGCTTGCAGACCAGTTTGCAGACGCCGAATCGAATCAGCTGTTGGCCGTGCTTGCCAGCCCGACGATCGCGCCGGTCCAGCGGCGCATTTCCGCCATGCCGCGGCCGCGGACGCGCACGGTGCGGCCGCCGAGGCGTTCGAGCGCGGGGATCTGAGTGGCCGCGTCGCACTGGACCGTGGTGTGGAAAGTGACGCGCAGGTCGTAGCTGCCGTCGCCGATGTCGAAAAGCGGGATTTGGCGCGCTTTCAGGCGCTCAACGGCTTCCTTCGCCTTCGCCTTGATATAGCCGTAGGAGTCCTCCGGCGACAGGCAGTCCGCCGCCAGACGGCCCTTGGCGATTTTCACCCGCGCGTAGACGGGGGCTGCGCCGAGCTGCGCGCGGACTTCGCGCTCCAATGCGTCGTCGCCCTCGACCAGCGCCACCGGCAGACCGAAGGAGGAGGCGACGGCGGCGTTCAGCCCCAGTTCGCCCATCTCCACGCCGTTCAGTTCGATCGAATAGACCGTTCCGCCGGAGATGGTGTGGTCGAGCACGGCGACGGGGGTCCCGGCCATGGCGTGGTAGCCGATGAAGAAGACGCCGTCGCTTCCCGAGCAGCCTTCCATCATGCCCAGGGGCTTGGGCGTGCCGCTGAGCAGGCGCACGCGGCTGCCGAGGCCGTCGATGTCGACGTTGATCTTGCGCCCGTGCGCGTCGTTGACCAGCACTTCGTCGGCGCCGGCTTCCAGCGCGCCTTCGGCGGCGGCGCGCACGTCGTGCAGTTCCATCCTGCAGCCGAAAGCGTATTCGGGACGTCCGTTCATGGTCTGATGAACGTCGGTCACGCCGGTGCAGCCTTCCATATCGGCGCTGATGTAAATTTTCATGGGGCGATCAGATTCCTTTCACGGGATTTTTGTTCGTCACGAGGGGCGCGGCGGCGACAGCAAAAGGACTGAGGGCGGAAAAGGCCGGCCTCAGTCCCGCTTTCGCGCCTGGATCCGCGCGCTTCCGTTTTTTGCGAGCCGTTTATTCCACGTAGGTCAAGTGATTCACCATGACGAAGTTGATCGGGTAAATGTCGAGGTTCTTCACTTCCCTGCGGACGGCGTACAGGTTCTTGATGGAATAGATCGGGATGCGGGGCTGATCGGCGACCAGCTGTTCTTCGATCTTTTCGTAAGCGGCCTTGCGCAGGGCGTTGTCGGATTCGCGCATGCCGTCTTTGATGCCCTGATCGACGATCTCGTTGCGATAGAAGCTCTGGTTCTGTCCCGTCGGAGGCACCAGCCAGGAAGCCAGCAGCGGACGGTACACCCAGTCGGCGTCGCCGGTGGAGGGGCTCCAGCCCATCATGAAAATCTGCGCCTTGTTTTTCTCTTCGGGCAATTCGATGCGGGAGTTCAACGTCGCCCAGTCCATGGCCTGGAGCTTGATCTCCATGCCCACGGCCCGGGCGAAACCGATGTAAGCCTCGGGGATGATGGCGCTTTTGCTGGAGGTCCACAGTTCGACGCTCAGGCGCTTGCCCTCGGCGTTCGTGCGGATGCCGTCTTCGCCGATCTTGTTCCAGCCGGCTTCCGAGAGCAGCTTTTTGGACAGTTCGGGATCGTAGGCGATCATGTTGTTCTGGCCGGCAGCGCAGTTGATCATCGGGGAGATGATGCTGTAAGCGGGAACGGCGTTGCCGTGCAGGATCTTGTCGCAGATGCCCTGGCGGTCGACGCTGTGGCTCAGGGCCCGGCGCACGCGCACGTCGCCGAGGATCGCGTCGCTGGTGTTGACGACGAGCGTGTAAACGGTGATGTTGGGGAAGATGCGCATCTCCACGTCGTCGCGGGTTTTCAGCCGCTCCACGTCGTTGGTATCGACGGCCTGGGCCACGTGGGCCTCGCCGGTCTCGACGAGCATGGCGCGCGTCGAAGCCTCGGGCGCGAACTTGTAGATCAGGCCGCTCAGCTTGGGCTTGCCCTGCCAGTAATCCTCGAACGCGGACATCTTCACGTAGTCGCCGGGTTCCCACTCCTCGAACTTGAAGGGGCCGGTGCCGGAGGGCTGGCGCTTGATCCTGGCGTTTTTGGCGGGATCCTTGACGTAGCTGGGGTCGAGGATCAGGCCGGCGGTGTGGGCCAGATTGTTGAGGAAGGGGCCGAAGGGCTGCTTGAGGTCGAACGCCACGGTGTATTCGTCGACGACGCGCACTTCCTTGATGATGGGCTGGTAGAGGGACGTCCTCTTGTAGCGCCCGTTCAGGATGCGGTCGAAGTTGACTTTGACCGCATCGGCGTTGAAGGGCGCGCCGCTGTGGAAGATGACGCCTTCGCGGAGTTTGAACGTCCAGGTCAGCCGGTCTTCGGAAATTTCCCAACTCTTGGCCAGCTTGGGCACGACGTCCAGCGACATATTGAAATCGACGAGCCCTTCGTAGATCTTGCGGTTCAGGTCTTCGGACGGCGTGTCGGTGATGTCCTGCGGGTCGAGGGAAATGATTTCCGCCGACTTGACGATCGTCAGGACGTCCTTGTCCAGAGCCAGAACCGGTCCGGCGGCGAGCAGAGCCGCCCCCGCGAGCGCAAGCAGCGCGGTACGGTAAAACTTCATACGGCATTCCTCCTTAAAAAATTCATCCCTTGCGGGGATTCCCTTCCGCCGCAAAAACGGCGGAAAACATCGAAACGGCTCGCTAAACCTGATGGCATGCGAGCCAGTGTCCGGCGTTCACTTCTCTCCATTGCGGCCGCACCCGGCGGCATTCGTCGGTCGCCTGCGGACAGCGCGTGTTGAAGCGGCATCCGGCCGGCGGGTCGATCGGGCTGGGGATGTCTCCTTTGATGATCTTGTCGGAAATGTCCTCGCCGGTGACGTAGGGTTTGGGAATGCTGCGCAGCAGCGCCTGCGTGTACGGATGCAGCGGGTTGCGGAACATTTCCTGCCGGTCGCAGAATTCCATCAGGCTGCCGAGATACATCACGGCGATGCGGTGGCTGATGTGACGGATCACCGAGAGATTGTGGCTGATGAACAGATACGAAAGATGTCTCTTCTTCTGGATATCCTTGAACAGGTTGAGGATCTGCGCCTGCACGGAGACGTCGAGCGCCGAAGTCGGCTCGTCGAGGACGATGAACTCGGGGGACGAGATCAGCGCCCGGGCGATGGCGATGCGCTGGCGCTGGCCGCCGGAGAATTCGTGCGGATAGCGCGTCATGTGCTCGACCTTGAGCCCCACTTCCTGCATGCCGTCCAGAACCAGATCGCGCACTTCGTCTTTTTTCAGCTCGGGACGCTGCACTTTCAGCACGCGGCCGATGATGTCGCCGACGATCATGCGCGGGTTCAGCGAAGCGAAGGGATTTTGGAAGACCATCTGCGCCCGGCTGCGGAACTCGCGTTCTTCCCGCGGCGAAAGGCCAAGGATCGACCGTCCCCGGTACAGGATCTCGCCCGACGTCGGCGCAAGCAAACGCAGCAGCATGTTGCCCACGGTGGATTTGCCGCTGCCCGACTCGCCGACCAGTCCCAGCGTCTCGCCCTCGGGAATGGAGAAGGAAACGCCGTCCACGGCCTTGACGTGCCCTGCGACCGAATGGAAGAGCACGCCCTTCAGAATCGGGAAGTACATGTGAAGATCTTTGACTTCAACGATATTCATAGCAGGCCACCTCATGTCCTTCCTCCGCTTCCACGGCCACCGGCCGCGCCAGAGCGCAGCGCTTCGTCGCGCGCGAGCAGCGGGCGCGGAACTTGCAGCCTTCCGGCAGATGCAGCAGATTGGGCAGCGCGCCGGGAATGACTTCCAGATATTCCTGCGCCTGATCGAGACGGGGAATAGCTCCCAGCAATCCCTGCGTGTAAGGGTGAAGCGGATGTTCGAAGATCTGGCGGACCGTGCCGTATTCGATGATGCTGCCGGCGTACATGACGGCTACCTTCTGCGCCATCGTGGCGATCACGCCGAGGTCGTGGGAGATCAGCATGATGCTGCTGCCGAAATCCTTCTGCAAATCTTTTATCAGCGACAGGATCTGAGCCTGAATGGAGACGTCGAGCGCCGTCGTCGGCTCGTCCGCGATCAGCATCCGAGGGTTGCACGACAGCGCCATGGCGATCATGACGCGCTGTTTCATGCCGCCCGAAAACTGGTGCGGATAGCGCTTCATCGACTTTTCGGGATCGGGGATATTGACTTTTTTGAACATCTCCGCCGCGCGAGCGTGGATCTGCGCCGCGCTCATATCGGGATTGTGGACGCGGATCGCCTCTTCCACCTGACGCCCTACCGTGAAGACGGGGTTCAGCGAACTCATCGGATCCTGAAAGATCATGGCGATATCCTTGCCGCGGATCTGGCGCATCCGTTCCGGCGTCGCCTGCGCGAGGTCCTCGCCCTCGAACAGGATTTTGCCGCCGATGATCTTTCCCGGCGGCGACGGGATCAAACGCATGATGCAGGCCGAGGTCACCGACTTGCCGCAGCCCGTCTCGCCGACGAGGCCGAGGATCTCGCCGCGGCCGACGCTGAAACTGACGTTTTCCAGCGCCTTGACGATCCCTTCTTCCGTGTAGAACCACGCGTTCAGATTTTCGACGCGAAGCAGAGTTTTATCGTCAGTCATGGCGGATTACTCCTTCAAACGGGGATTCAACGCGTCCTGAAGCCCGTCTCCGAAGAAGTTGAAGCCGAGGACGACGATCATGATCGTCACGCCGGGAATGATCGCGACGTGAGGGGCGGAACGCAGGTACACCCGGGCGGCGGAAAGCATCGTTCCCCATTCGGGGGACGGCGGCTGTACCCCCAGCCCGAGAAAGCCCAGCCCTGCGGCCGTCAGCAGCACCGTCGCCATGCGCATCGTCGTCTGCACGATGATCGGCGAGATGGCGTTGGGCAGGACGTAGCGGAACAGGATCGACAGATCGTTCTCGCCGATCGCCCGCGCCGCCGTCACGTAATCGTTTTTCTTGACGCTGATCACCGCGCCGCGCGCTACGCGCGAAAATCCCGGCACCGAGTTGATGCCGATGGCGACGATCAGATTCGTCAGACTCGGCCCGAGGATGGCGACGATCGCCAGTGCCAGCAGAATGCCCGGAAAAGCCATCATGACGTCCATCAGGCGCATGACGATCTCGTCGACCTTGCCGCCGAAGTAGCCGCTGGCCGAACCGAGGAACGTCCCCACCGCCAGCGAAATCATCACCGCCCAGAACTGGATCACCAGCGAGACGCGGGCGCCGTAAAGCAGACGGCTGAGGATGTCGCGCCCGAACTCGTCGCAGCCCAGCCAGTGGGCCATACAGGGACGGAGATAGGAAAGGTTCAGATCCTGAAAGTAAGGATCGTACGGAGCCAGCCACGGGCCGCAGAGAGCCAGAAACAGATACACGCCGACGATGACCAGCCCCGCGACCGCCGTCTTGCTCCGGCGCAGACGGCGCCATACCAGCGCCGCGTGAGTTTGCGTTCTTCCCCGACTATTCATAGCGGATCCTCGGATCGAGAAAAGCGTAGAGGATGTCGACCAGAAGATTGGCCCCTACGTAGATAAAAGCCACCACCAGCAGCGTCGCCTGCACCACGGGATAGTCGCGCCCCAGAATCGAATCGACCAGCAGGCGCCCCACCCCCGGCCAGGCGAAGACCGATTCGGTGAGAACGGCCCCCGTCAGCAGCGAGCCGATCTGCATGCCGATCACGGTCACCGTGGGGATCATGGCGTTGCGCAGCGCGTGCAGATACACGACGACGCGCTCCGTCAGCCCCTTGGCGCGGGCCGTTGTGACGTAATCCTGGCGCAGCACGTCCATCATCGTCGAACGGGTCATGCGCGCGATGATCCCCGCCGAGCCCGTGCCCAGCACGACGGAAGGAAGGACAATGTGCCGCACGCCGCCCATGCCCGCGGCCGGCAGCCAGCCCAGCTCGACGGCGAACAGCATGACCAGCATGATCGCCAGCCAGAAGGCCGGCATCGAAACGCCGATCAGCGCCAGCGACGTGGAAAGATAATCGATCCACGAATACCGCCGCACCGCCGAGAGAATTCCCGCCAGCACCCCCAGAGCGACCGCGAGCAGCATCGCCGCCCCGGCGAGAACCGCCGTGTTCTTCAGCCGCGATGCGATCAGGCCGATCGCGGGAACCTCATATTTCATCGATTCAAGCGAACCGTCGAAAACTCCCTTGACAAACCGTACATACTGAACGGGCAGAGGATCGTCCAAACCGAATCGGTCACGGATCAGCTGCACGTCCTCGATCGTCGCGTCGGGACCGGCAAGCAGCAGTGCCGGATCGCCCGGAGTCAGGTGCATAATGAGAAACGCGACAATGGAGACGCCGATCATGACGGGGACGGACATCACAAGCCTGCGAAGAATATACTTCCCCATGGTGTTTCACTTTCCCCTTTCGTAAAGATTGGATCGCCGCGTGGTCCTTCCCCATCATCTCCTCGTCCGCTTTCATTGAAAAACGCTTTTGTACGGCGTCTTTTCCTGAATGATTTTATATTTCTTAGATCAAAGTATAGAGACTGTCATAATTTTTTTCAAGCATATCTTCAAAGCGGTCTTGAAAAATCGTATACATTTTTTCTGTCCCAAAAACGTCGCGCCGCACGCGGAAAAAACTATTTTTCGCTCCATTCCAGGTCCAGCAGCATCCGCTCGAAGCTCTTCATGGCCGAAGTGAAATAGGCGCCGCGGCGGCTGCTGAGGAAGGCGTCGCGTTCCGCATAGCGGCTGTCGAGCTTGTAAAAATACAGCGCCTCGCAATCGGGCCTCTGCACGAGCCGGTTGCTCAGGATCGTCGCGCCCAGTCCGAGGCGGGCGAAGTTGAAGGATTCAGCCGACTGTTCCACCTCGAGAACTATCGGCGGATCGACGCCGCGTTCGCGGAAGAGGATGTCGGTGTATTGGCGAAGGTAATTCTGATTGCTGAGAAGGAGAAACGGCACCCCGGTGAAAGAGTCCAGACGCACCGATCGCGCCGCGGGAACGGAGAAGACCGCGTCGCCCAGTTCGTCCGGCGCAAGCCGTTTGCCATAAAGCGTTTCATTGACGCCGAACGATTTCGGTACGGCGAGGATCAGGCACTCGCGATAGCACACTTTCTGCTCGTACTTTTTGCCGTCGTAAGGACGGTTGGTGATCACGAAGTCCAGTTCGCCGGAATCGAGCAGATGCTTGGCCTGCATTGTATTCAAATTGCGGACCTGCAGCTCGATCTGCGGATACCGGCGGTGGAAATCCGCCAGACGTTCCGTCACGAAATAGGAGATGCCGAGATTGCTGCCGCCGACCGCCAGCCGGCCGCTTTGCAGCGTCCCTTCTTTCTCGACGAACTCGCGCAGCCGTCGTTCCAGTCCGCGCAGCTGTTCCAGCGCCTGGATGTATTCCACCCCGAACGGCGTCAGCGTCACGGGCACGGTCTGGCGGTTGAAGATGGGCAGTCCCAGTTCGGCTTCCGCCTTTTTGACGGTGATCGAGAGCGACGGCTGGGTGATGAACAGTTTGTCCGCCGCTTTGCTGAAGCTTCGTTCGCGGTAAACGGCATAGATATAGTCGGCGTACTGAAACATGACGCGGCCTCCTTATTCTGAGGTAATGTCCATTTATCATTTATTTTTATCTATGATGATATTCTAACATTTATATTGGATTATATCAGACAGCTGACATTTAATAGCAGTGCAAGAACAAATTTTCACGATCGAAAAGAGGCTGGCGCACAATGATCGATTTAAGAAGCGATACGCTTACGCTCCCGGACCGCCCCATGCTGGAGACGATCCTGTCGGCGCCGTTGGGCGACGACGGACGGCTGGACGCGGAAGGACGCGGCGAAGACGCAACGGTCAACAAACTGGAGGACATGGCGGCCTCTCTCACGGGCAAGGAGGCCGCTCTGTTCTGCGCCTCCGGCACGATGGGCAACCAGGCCGCCCTGCTAACCTGGTGCCGTCCCGGCGACACCGTGCTGGTCGACGAGCTGCAGCACCTCGACCGCAGCGAAAAAACCGCCTTCGAGCCGCGCTTCGGGCAGATGGAAAAAGCTTTTTACAAATTCGACGCCGACGGCATGCCCGACCCGGCCGACATGGAGCGAACGCTCAGGGAAAAACCCGTCAAGCTGATCTGCGTCGAGAACTCCCACAATTACACCGGCGGGACCTGTATCACGCCGGAACGCATGGCCGCCGTCCGCCGCCTGGCCGATAAATACGGCGTGCCGGTCCACATGGACGGCGCGCGCGTTTTCAACGCCGCCGCGTATCTCGGCGTTTCCGTGAAGGAACTGGCCCAATACGCCGACACGCTCATGTTCTGCGTCTCCAAAGGGCTGGGAGCGCCCGTGGGATCCCTTCTCTGCGGGCCGAAAGACTTCATCGGGAAAGCCAAGGACACCCGCAAGCTGCTCGGCGGCGCCATGCGTCAGGCCGGCGTTGTCGCCGCGCCCGCCATCTACGCGCTGGAGCACAATATAGAGCGTCTGAGGGAAGACAACGAAAACGCCGCGTACTGCGCTTCGCTGCTGACCGGGCTGAAAAAGACGCTCGTGCAGAAAAACGTGCAGACCAACATCATGATGCTCGACGTCAAAGACGCCGGCGTCACGCCTCGGGAATTCTGCGAGCGCGCCAGGGAAAAGGGGCTGCTGATCCGCCCCATCATCAACACCTCGGTGCGGCTCGTCTTTTACAAGGGCATCACGCGCCGCGACGCGGAACGGGCCGCGGCTATCATCCGCGAAATCGACGCGGCGCTTTGACCATATTCGAAAGGGGCACAACACAGTGATTATCGGCGGCAAGAAGATCTCTTTGACGACACAGGTTTTCGTGGCTATGATCCTCGGTTCCGTCGCCGGACTCGTGGGCGGCAAGACCATGGTCCAGCTCGGCTTCATCGGCGACATCTGGCTCAACTGCATCAAGATGATCGTGGTCCCCATGGTGCTCTGCACGATCGTGACCGGCATCACCTCGCAGGACAGCCTCGCCTCGCTGCGCCGCGTCAGCGCGCGCATCATCGCCTATTACGTGGTCACCACCGTGCTGGCCTGCGCGGTCGGCCTGGCCGTGGCGACGCTGCTCCAGCCCGGAAAGTTCGCTAACTTCGCCGGCATGGCCTCGCAGCAGATCAAGGGCGGCGTCGACATCACCTTCGCCGGCTTCCTCAAAGGGCTGTTTTCCACCAACATGATCAAGACGTTCGCCGACGGCAACATCGTGCAGACGCTGGTCATCGCCATCCTGCTCGGCGTCGCCATCCTGCGCATCAAAGATCCCGAACGCAAGGCGACGATGAAAAAGTGCTTCGACGGCTTCAGCAGCATGGTCTTCTCGCTGATCGGCATGGTCATGGACGTGTCGCCCGTCGGCGTGTTCTTCCTCATGGGCAACTCCTTCGGCAAGTACGGCGCCGGCATTTTCACCTCCATGGCCGTGCTCGTAGGGACCTACTACGCCGCCTGCTTCGCCCACGTCGTTTTCGTGTACGGCGGCTTCCTCCTGACCTTCAAGCCTCACATGAACCCCTTCCGGTTCATCAAGGAGAGCGCCGACGTGTGGATCTACACCATCTCCACGTGCAGCTCCATCGCCACGATCCCCGTCAACATCAAGACCGCCGAGGAAAAATTCGGCATTCCGGAGCGCGTTTCCGGCTTCACCATCCCCCTCGGCTCGCAGATGAACTCCGACGGCTCCGTGCTGCTCTACGCCTGCGTCATCCTCTTCATCAGCCAGATGATCGGCCAGCCCATGTCGATGCCGCAGCTGCTGAACGCCGTGTTCATCTCCACCATCCTCTCCATGGGCGGCGCGGGGATCCCCGGCAGCGGCATCGTCAAGCTGATGGTCGTCGTCCAGTCCGTGGGACTGCCTATCGAAGTCGTCGGCATCATCGCCGCGTTCTACCGCCTCTTCGACATGGGCACCACGACGAACAACTGTCTCGGCGACCTCGTCGGTACCATTATCGTCGGCACAGCCGAAAAAAAGTACAACGCGGAGAAACAGAGAGCCTAGAAGATTTTCACATAGAAAACGTCGAGAGACAGAGAGAAAAAATCGCGGCCGATCATCGAAGAGCACAAGCTCAGCGATGAACGCCGCAATTTTTTTGCGTGTAGTTTCCGATGGGGAGGAGAAAAATATCTTGCTAAAAGATGCCTTTTATTGAGAGTTTAGTTTTTTGTATTTATATTGTTTCCCGTTTAAAACACCGACGACCTATTGTCTTGCCGTAATACTTTTTATGGTTTGATCGGTGAGATTTCTGATCGTACGGCACAGACGCTCGACAACGTTCTCAAGCGTCAAAAAGATCTCATTCCGAAAGCTCGGACAGATGTGATCTCGTTTTTCACGGGCATTCTGCACTACCTCGGAGCTTTATAGTTTAGTTATGGATATTAAGGATGATAGTAATCGCGAAGAAATTTGCATTAATTAAGCAGAAACAAACATGATTATATTAGGGCTTGTTAAAAAAAACATTTCAGCTTGTATTATTTCAATAAAATAACACTGGCAGCAACAAGAACAAAAGCGAAAAACGAAGCGTCAAGTTTGTCATAGCGGGTGAAAATTCTACGGAACCATTTGATTTTCTGAAAGAAACATTCAACCAAGTGTCGTTCCTTGTAAACATGCTCATCTATAAACCACGGTTCGGGATTATCGCTCTTCGGCGGGATAGTGTAACTTCCCTCCCGAGAAGTAATGTACTCTCTGATGGCTTGCGAACCGTAAGCCTTATCGCCGATGACGTTGCTCCC